>RFRI01000138.1 GCA_009924535.1 Verrucomicrobiota bacterium | reverse complement strand
GAGCACCCAGCCGAGCGGCGAGTGGGACTTACCGTCGTAGCCGTAGAGGTGGGCCTGCTGCGGGCGGACGCTGATGAAGTAGGGCGACATCGGGGCGTTGAGCATCTCCTTCGGCGTACGGAGGGTGTCGACGACCTGGCCTTCCCACTTCACTTCGTTGCCAGAGCTATCGTAGGCGGTCTGGAACTTGAAAGGCAGGGAGTTCGGGGTCTTCTTGTCTTCGGGGTACCACTTGTTGAGGGTGTTCGCGGTCATGTCCGCGGAGCGCAGCAGGAAGTCGGTCATGAAGAACTGCTGCTTAAGGCTGCCGGCGTTCGGACTCACGAAGCCCTGGATACGGCCGTTGAGCGTCCCCGCCTTGCCACCGGTGACCTCGGGGGCACCGAACTCGGGGTCGAGCATCGGTCCGTATTCGACGTTGCTCGTGCCGAGCACGCTCAGCGAGCTGCCGCCGGCGTTATAGGTGTCGGGCTTGGCGCTCGTCGCCAGGGACCGGGCGGCCAGGCGGTAGTCCGGCGGATTCACCGTCAGGTTGCCGGGCATGTATTTCTTCCAGTCTTCGTTCGGCTGGATGATGTTGGACCAGTGGCCGTTGTCGTTGCCGTACATCGGCCAGCCGGAGGTGAGGCCGTGGAAGCTCAGCAGGAGCGGCTCGTCGACCATGTGGGTCCCCGGGGCGGTCTCGACGCCTTCGTAGACGAAGTTGGCGTCGTTCTGGTTCGAGTAGTCCGGGGCGCCGAACCAGCGGCGGGTCGGGCTCAGGGCCTGGCGACCATCGATGCTCTTCTGGCCGATCAGGTAGAAATTCCAGTTCTGGTGGCCGCCGACCTGCGTGGTGCCGGAGCGCTTGCGCGGATAGATGAAGTTGGCGGAACCCTTGAGGCCTTCTTCGCCGACGACGCAGTTGTCGTAGTTGACCCAGCCGGAGTTGCGGACGGTGAACGTCAGCGGGCGGTTCGGCAGATTGCCGGGCGGCGGGGTGGAGAGGATCGCCTGCAGCTTCTTCGCGGTGCCGTCCCAGGTCGGGAAGGCGTCGCGGAGCTTGCGTGAGTTCACGACCTGGCCCCAGAGCACCAGCGCGTCATGGAGGCCGGCGTTGGCGTTGGTGATCGTCGTGCAGAAGTTACCGAAGTAGCCGATGGCCGGAGGATTGGTCGTCAGGAAGGGGACGTTGGTCGTCGGGTGGTTGGGCATGAAGCCCCAGGTCCACATGCGGGCGTCCGGGCCGGGCGAGCCCTCGCGCCACTGGGTCGAGACGTCGCCTGACTCGCGGTAGCGCACGTTGGCGAACGGGGTCATCTTGTAGACCGCGGTGTTGCCGAGGTCATAGCCGAAGTCGTCGGTGACGATCGCGGTATTGCTGGCGCGGGTCGATTTGTAGGTGCCGCCGAGGTTCTTCGGGCTGAGCACCTTGACTTCACCCGGTTCGAGGCGGAACTTCTTGCCGGCGCCGGCGACGGCGCGGAAGGAGAAGGAACGGTTATCGTAGGCGCCGTCGCCGAGGGCGACTTCGCCGAGGGTGATCGGCGAGACGACCTGGACGCCGGCCCACAGCGGGTCGGTCTTGGGCTTCGGTTCGTTGTTCGTAGACTTGGGCGCGCCGCGGGTCGGGTCGTAATACTGCCAGACTGTCGAGGTGAAGGCCCACGACGAGACGGAGACGTCGAAGATGTAGGGCAGGGCGTCGCCGTTGCTGACCATGGCGATGCCTTCGAACTCGATGGGGGTGTCGTAAGGGTTGTGGACGACGAGGACGGGGTCGACGGAGACGCCGATGGTGCCGTTGGTATCCGTACCAGTGTCGAAGATGCCCGAGAACACCATCGAGAAACGGATGATGCTCGGGGTGAGGCTCATCGAGGTCGGCCACGTGCGCGTGGTCAGCTGCGGAGGCGTATCGAAGGCCGCGTCGTTGGAGGTGGTGTTGGGCTTGGCGAGGCCGAGGCGGTCGAAGTTCATCTGGCCGGCCGAATACTTGTTCACCAGCAGGTTCGGGTAGCGGAGGCGCTGTTCGCCCTGGAAGCTCGGGGTGTCGCTGGGCGAGCTGAGGTTGCTACGATAGAAGTACTTGCCGGTGGCGGCGCCACCGCTGGCGTAATGTCCGGCCGGAGGCGTGACGACAGCGTAGGCGGGGTTGATCTTCGTATCGCGTCCGCGCTGCATCGGGGCGCTGCGGTTGCCGGTGGCGTAGGTCAGCGGTTCGACGCCGCGGGCGGCGACCGCGTCGGCGGTGGGCTTCATCCCGCGCAGCGCGTTGCCGGAGACGTCGGCGGCGGCCTCGGTCTCGCGCTTGTACATGCGGTAGTAATTGCGGTAGAGGTCCCAGGTGGGGCCGCGCGAGAGGCGTCCGAGCAGGTTCTCGACGGAGGTCACGCTCATCTCGGACCAAGGCATGGCCGCGATGCGCGTGGCCTGCGTGCCGGAGGCGTTGGGTCCGAAGATCTGGGTCGCGGTCTGCCGGTCGGCGTTGAAGAGCGCCGAGCGCAGGGGGGCTTCGTAGACGAAACCAAGGCGCTCCGGGGTCTCGCTGCCGTTGCGCGTCACCAGCGTGTTATAGGACGTGCCTAGCATCCCCTTGAGGTAGCGCGGCGCCCATTCGGAAGCGCGGGGCGAAGCGAGCAGCAGGTCGTTGTCCGTGCCGAGCTTGTCGACGAGGTTCGGGCGGTTGTAGTCGAGGTCGACGGCCAGGCCGTTGGCGTTGGTGCTGATGTTGGGTGAGCCGTGGAACCAAGACTGCTTGCGCAGCTTAGGGTCGGCGGTGATCGAGGAGTCTTTCTGGCCGGGGTACATCTCGACGCCGCGGAACATCGTGTAAGGGATTTCGAAAGCCGTCGAAAGGTCGGTCTTCACGCCGCCGTTGTAGGTGTCGGTCAGGGTGGAGAAGGAATACGTGGTGACGTCGTGCCAGAGCATCTTGCCGGCCTTGTTCATCGCGTCGCCGGCGGCGACGCCGCCTTGCTTGGCCGCCCAGGCGGTGAGGCCCGACATGCCGACCGCCTTGGAGAGCTGGTAGGCCTGCGGGTTGCCGGCGGAATCAGCGATGTCCTTCGCGCGCCAGGTGTCGAAGTTGAAGCCAGCGGGAAGATTGCCGCGCGTGTTGACGCCTTCCTTGATCGGGTCGCCGGCGCCGCCGATGGTGCCGATGGAGTTGCGTTGCGTCGCGGAGCCCGCGAAGCCCTTGTCCCACGGTTCGGTGGAGAGGAACGCGCCGCCGGCGGTGGCCGCGTAATAGTCGGGGAGGTTGACCTTCGCCTTCACGCCTTCGTCGCCGATCCAGAAAGCGTAGCGACCGTTGGCGCCGAGCGACTTGCCGTCGGAGAAAGCGGGGCGTAGGAGACCAGCGGGACGAGCGCGTCCGCCGGGTCGGCGATGGCGACGGCGAGGTCATCCAGGAGCTTCTGGCCTTCGGAGCCAGTCGTCATGTTCGCGATGCGGCGGTTGAAGTTGCCGGCGTCGGCCGCGAAGAAGTCGCGGTTGGCGAGGTAGTTGACGGGGGCGCCCGAGGTCTCGGCGTCGGCGCCGGCTTCGAACGGTGAGGCGAGCCAGCCCAGGAAGAGGCGCGATTCGGTCGGGTTTGTCACATCCCA
Organism: Verrucomicrobiota bacterium; assembly: GCA_009924535.1. GTDB lineage: Bacteria > Verrucomicrobiota > Verrucomicrobiia > Opitutales > UBA953 > UBA953. The sequence goes on along the minus strand of RFRI01000138.1, from coordinate 1,274 downwards.
GTCACGGGCACGCCTGCTGTCGATGCCACCGGTGGCCCAGACGCCGGTGAGGAAGCGCTTCTGGTGGGACAGTTTCTTCAGTGCCGGAGCGTTGTTGATGTTGTGGGCGACGGAGGATGTGCGGACCGGGGCAATCGTGGTCGCATCCTTGTTGCCGACGGCGATGTCGTTGTCGGCGTACATGTCCGCGCGCATGGTCACGCGTTGGTCGGGCCCGGCGAGCTGCTGGAGCTGGCCGATGGCGATGCGGGCCGAAGCCAAGGCATTATAGCGGGCACGCAGGTAGCCGGCGTGGCTCTGGGCGAGGCGGCTCTCGACCTGCAGGAACGAGGCAAGTACGATCACCATCAGCACCATCGCGGCCATGATGGTAAGTGACAGAACGAGGGAGAAACCTGAGCGTTTTAGTCTCATAGTAAATTGGGGTAAATCCACGGTAAACCCCCCTAGGGGAAAGTCAAAGGATTGGTTATGCCCATTTGTTCCAAAAGAAGGAATAAAATCATTTAAAATCATTTAAATGGCATTAAGAGTCATAAAACAGGTATTTAAAGAGCGGGCTTGCGACCCTTTTGGGTTTAGGGAGTCTGGTGAAGTGCAAACCCTACTCCAAGGTGCCGGAATCTTCATCTGGCCGTTGTCGCTCTGCTCCCTCCTGGCTGTCTTCCTGATTGTGGAACGTGCTTTGGCCCTCCGCGTTTCCCGGGTCGCCCCGGAGTCGGTTCTTAAGTCGGTCTTGAATGGCAACCTCGACCAAGTCGGACCGGCCGACGGCGAGTCCGTCGCCGGCCGTCTGGTGCAGCGCTGGAAGGACGGCGCCTCCGGCGAAGTACTCAAGGCGTGGACGCGTAACGAGCTGATCCGTCTCCACCGCGGCCTGCATCTCCTCGACAGCATCGTCGCCGCCGCTCCGCTCCTCGGCCTGCTGGGCACCGTCACGGGTCTCGCCACGCTCTTCCCGGAACAAGGCCTGCCGGACTCCCAGACGCTCACCCGCGGCGTGGGCCTCGCGCTGAGTACGACGATGATCGGCCTCTGCATCGCGATCCCGGCGCTCATCGCCGCGAACTGGCTCGGCCGTCGCCTGGAAATCCTTTCTTCCCGCCTCGACGTGCTCGTCGAAGCGTTGGAAGCCCGCCGCCGATGAGCCTCGTCGTCACGCGCCGCCGCCGCGCCGACATCAACGTGGTGCCGCTCATCGACGTGATGGTGGTGCTGGTCTTTTTCCTGCTCATCAGCGGCCGTCTCGAACAGGCCCGCACGATGGCCATCGT
>RFRI01000137.1 GCA_009924535.1 Verrucomicrobiota bacterium | reverse complement strand
GTCATCGAGAAGCCCTTGAAGAACGGCGGCTCCTGGATGTACGTGGACGATTCCTTCCAGCTGAAGCGTGCGCCCGTGCCGCCCTGGACGCCCTTCCACTCCGCGGTGGCGTTGGCGAGGGAGTCGGCGGCGTACTTCGACTTGAACATCGCGGGCTTGAGGCCGCGGGCGACGTGGTCGGCCACTTCGGCTTGGGTGGGCCAGACATCCTTGAGGAAGACCGGCTGGCCGTCCTTGCCCGTGCCGAGCGGTTCGTTGTCGAGGTCGATGTCGACGCGGCCGGCGAGGGCGAAGGCGACGACGAGGGGCGGGGACATCAGGTAGTTCGAGCGGACCGCGCCGTGGACGCGGGCTTCGAAGTTGCGGTTACCCGAGAGCACGGAAGCCGTGACGAGGTCGCCGTTCTTGATCGCGCCTTCGATGTCGGCGTCGAGCGGGCCGGAATTGCCGATGCAGGTCGTGCAACCGTAGCCGACGAGGTTGAAGCCGAGCTGGTCGAGGTAGCCCGTCAGCTGGATCTCGTTGAGGTAGTCGGTGACGACGCGGGAGCCGGGGGCCAGCGAGCACTTCACGTTCGGATTCACCGTCAGACCCTTCTCGACGGCCTTCTTGGCGACGAGGCCGGCGGCCACCATCACGGAGGGATTCGAGGTGTTGGTGCAGGAGGTGATCGCGGCGATCACGACCGAGGCGTGCTTGAGCGAGCGACCCGTGGTACCGACGGCGGCGGAGGCGTCGCGATCGGCGGCGGCCTTGCCGAAGCCGTTCTTGTCCTTCGGCGCGGTGAAGAGCGTGTTGAAGGACTCCTTGATCTTCGGGAGATCGATGCGGTCCTGCGGGCGCTTCGGGCCGGAGACGCAAGGGACGACCGTGCTGATGTCGAGGTCGATGGTCTGCGTGTAATCGATGCTGCCGGCCTTCGGGATACCGTAGAGGCCCTGGGCCTTGTAGTATTCCTTCACCAGCTCGATGTGCGACTCGTCGCGGCCCGTCTGGCGCAGGTAGTCGAGGGACTTGTCGTCGACCGGGAAGAAACCCATCGTGGCGCCGTATTCCGGGGCCATGTTGGCGATCGTGGCGCGGTCGGCGAGCGAGAGAGCCTCGGTGCCTTCGCCGTAGAACTCGACGAACTTGCCGACGACCTTGGCCTTGCGGAGGATTTCCGTGAGGCGGAGGGTGAGGTCGGTGGCGGTGACGCCTTCGCGGAGGCGGCCGGTGAGGTTGACGCCGATGACTTCGGGCGTCTGGAAGTAGACCGGCTGGCCGAGCATGCCCGCTTCCGCTTCGATGCCGCCCACGCCCCAGCCCACGACGCCGATGCCGTTGATCATCGTGGTGTGGGAGTCGGTGCCGACGAGGGTGTCAGGGTAGAAGACGCCGTCCTTCTGGAAGACCAGCTTGGCGAGGAACTCCAGGTTGACCTGGTGGACGATGCCGATGGCGGGCGGAACGACGCCGAAGGTCTTGAACGCCTGCATGCCCCACTTGAGGAACTCGTAGCGTTCGGTGTTGCGGCCGAATTCCTGGCGTAGGTTCTCGAGGAACGAGGAAGCGGTGCCGGCGCGGTCGACTTGCACCGAGTGGTCGACGACGAGGTCGACGGGGACGAGCGGCTCGATGACGGCGGAATCTTTGCCGAGCTTGGCGACGGCTTCGCGCATGGCGGCGAGGTCGACGAGGAGCGGCACGCCGGTGAAGTCCTGCAGCACGATGCGCGCGACGACGAACGGGATCTCGGTGTCGACCGGCTTCGCGGCGTTCCACGCCGCGAGCGTCTTCACGTCGTTCTCGGTGACTGCGACGCCGTCGCAGTTACGCAGCACGGATTCAAGGACGAGGCGGATGGAAACCGGCAGGCGCGAGACCTTGCCGAGACCGGCCTGCTCGAGGGCGGGCACGGAGTAGATCTGCCCGGACTTGCCGCCGGCGGAGAAGGGGCGGAGGGCTTTGAAGGGGTCTTTGAGGGCCATGTTGGTGTGTTGGATGAAAGGGGGTGTACGTCCGAGGCGGGCGGGCAGGTAGCCAAAAGCAAAGAAGGCGGTCGGGGCAAGCCCGACCGCCTTCAAATAAGCCGTGCTGACGATTAGGCTTCGACGGCCTTCTTGATCTTGGCGAAGTTCGGCATGGAGGCCGGGTCGCGCTTCACTTCGGAGTGGATCACGTTGCCGGCCTTGTCGGCCACGAAGACGGAGCGCTTGGCCACGTTGAGGAGGCCGGTCTTCTCGGGGATCACGCGGGTGTCCTTGACCTTGAAGGCCTTGAGGGCGACGCGGTTGAAGTCGGAGACGAGGGTGAGGCTGATGCCGGCCTGCTTGGCCCAGGCTTCCTGAGCGAAGGGGGAGTCGACCGAGATGGCGATGACGTCGGCGCCGAGCTTCTTGTACTCGTCGAGGAGGCCGGTCACCTTGCAAAGTTCATCGGTGCAGACGCCGGTGAAGGCGAGGGGCACGAAAAGAATGACGGTCTTGCCCTTGCCGACGTTGCGGCGGAGGCTGACATCGACCAGACCGACTTTTCCGTCAGCGCCGAGTACGCCTTGCTTGAGGGAGATTTCAGGGAGAGGCTGGCCGATTTTCAGGGGCATGGTTTAGGGTGGGTAGGGGGTTCGACGCCGAAATTGGTCAAAAAACAGGGGCATGCAAGGATGGAGGCAGTAAAATGCCATAAAAGACCGTTTTTTAACATAAGACCGGACGCCAATCAGCCAAAACGCCCTAAAACGAGGAATTTAAGCGTCTTGGGCTAACCCTAACCGACGGAACCACTTACGCTGCTTTCTTACCAATGCCCAGGTGTCGAGATTGATGCGTTCGGCCAAGCCGCTCATGGCCACGCGTTTCCCGCCCTCCAGCCAGTCCATGACGGCCCGATAGCCGACGGCGCGGGACGAGGTCAGCTCAGGGTCCAGATTCATCGCCAAGAGGCGCGCGGACTCCTCGATGATGCCGCTGCGGAGCATCAGATCCGTGCGGGCGGCGATGCGGGACTTCAGTTCCTCGTCGGGGCGTTCCAGCAGCTCGAAGGTGACCGGGTGGTCCGCAAAAGGTCCGCGCCGGGTCAGGAACTCGTCGCGCAGGGAGTCCAGGGTCCGCCCGGAGGTCAGCCGACGTTCCAGTGCCTTGGCGACCCGGATAGGGTTCTGGACATCGAGCCACCCGGGGAGCTCCTGGCCCTCGATTTCGCGGAGGCGGAGAAGGAGGGAGGCGAGTCCTTGGCGTTGGAGGGTGCGGACTTCGTCGGTGATGGCTTGCGGGATCTCGAGTTCGTCGGTGACCGGTCCGAAGAAGGCGGCGAGGTAGAAGCCGCTGCCGCCCGTGACCAGGATACGTTGGCCGCGGCCATGCGCGTCGTCGATCGCCGTCCGTGCCATTTCGACGTATTGCGAGACGGAGTAGCGCTCGTTCGGCTCGACCAGGTCGAGGCCGTGGTGGCGGACGCGACGTTGTTCTTCCGACGTCGGCTTGGCCGAGCCGATATCCATGCCGCGATATACGCAGACGGAATCGCAGGAAATGATCTCGGCGTCGTGCTGTTCGGCCCAGCGCAGCGCGGTCTCCGTCTTACCGACGGCGGTCGGCCCCGTCAGCACATGGATCGCTGGCGCGGGCGCGGTCATCCGGCGCGCTTCGCCCAATCGAGGCAATACGACAGCAGGATCAGCGCGGCGGGCGAAGTGAGCACCATGCTGTCGATCAAGTCGAGGGCGCCGCCGATACCGGGGATCGTCGCTCCGGAATCCTTGGCGCCGGCGAGTCGCTTGAAGACGGATTCGATCAGGTCGGAGGGAATGCTCAGAACGGCGATCGGCAGGGCGAGCACGGCGGCCTTCCATGGTACCATGAAGGCGACGCCGAAGGCGTCACGGAGCAACCAAGCGAAAAGCGCGGAGGCGCCGGCGGAGGCGGCGAGCCCGCCGAGGCAGCCTTCCCAGCTCTTGGCCGGGCTGATGGTCGGAGCGATCTTATGCTTCCCGAACGGCACGCCGATGAGGAGTCCGCCGACGTCGGTGAACTTCGTCGCGACGAAGACCCAGACGACGTAGTAAAGGCCGACGGACTTCGCGGTCAGGAGGTGGCCGTCCTTCATGCGCGCGATGGCGATGAGCGAGGCCAGCATGAAGGGCAGGTAGGCGAAGCCGTAGAGGGTGGGGAAGCGGCGAAGCAACGTCGGGACTTCGCCCGGATGGCGAAGGAGGGAGAGCAGGTGCAGGCCGACCAGCAGCGCTCCGCCGGTCAGGAGGTAATTGGCGCGGGCTTCTTCGGCGGCGAGGAAGAACAGGCCGAAATGCAGGGCGAAGCCGGCGACGATGCCGGAGACATTCGGCCGGCTGACGCCGGGGATGGCGCGGACAAGCTGGTAGAACTCGTATTGCGCGGCGCAGATGATCAGCGCGAGCAGGCCGAAAGACGCCTGTTCGGCGACGGAGAAGAAGCCGCCGACCCAGATGACGAGGCCGACGATGACCCAGAGGCCGATGGTGCTGAGGGCGCGGTCTTTCATGCGGGGGCGGAAGTCTGGATCTGTTCGCGGGTCTGGCCGAAGCGGCGTTCGCGCTTGGCGTACTCGGCGAGCGCGAGCTGGAGCTGGGCCTTGTCGAAGTCGGGCCAGAACACCGAGGCGAAGACGATCTCGGCATAGGCCGACTGCAGCAGCAGGAAGTTGCTGAGGCGGAACTCGCCCGAGGTGCGGATGATGAGGTCGGGGTCGGGCATGCCGGCGGTCTGCAGGCGGGCTTCGACGGCGGACCAGTCCACCGCGGCGGGGGCGAGCTTGCCTGCGGCGACGTCGGCGGCGAGGGACTGCGCGGCGGCGACGATCTCCTGACGCGCGCCGTAGTTGAGGGCGACGACCAACGTGAAGGCGGTGTTGTCCTTGCTGG
>RFRI01000136.1 GCA_009924535.1 Verrucomicrobiota bacterium | reverse complement strand
CTTCAAGGGCATGTTCGCCGTCTTTCCCGTCGCCGAGGCGCCGTTGGTAATCCCTGGTTGGGCTTGGGCCGCCTTCCTGGGTTTCATCGGACTGATGCTCGCCCTCGACCTTGGCGTCTTCAAGAAGAACTCCGATCAAGCGCCGAGCTTCAAGGAGGCCGTCGCCTGGTGCGTGGTCTGGGTCTCGTTGGCCGTCGGCTTCGCCTTCCTGCTCTCCGCTTGGCGCGGACCTGAGGATGCCGAGCTCTTCGCGGGCGGCTACGTCCTCGAACTGGCCCTGTCGGTCGATAACCTCTTCATCTTCATCCTCGTCTTCGCCCACTTCGGCATCCCCGAGCGCCTGCAGCATCGCGTGCTCTTCTGGGGCATCCTCGGCGCCGTCGCCATGCGCGCGGTCTTCATCATCGTCGGCGTCGCCGCCGTCGATCGCTTCGCCCTCCTGCTGCCCCTGTTCGGGGCTTTCCTGCTCTTCACCGGCGTCAAGATGGCGTTTGCGCATGACGAAGCGGAAGGCAAGGGCGTGGACGAGAATCTCATCGTCCGCATGACGAAGAAATTCCTGCCGGTCACCAGCCGCCTGCACGGCGACGCTTTCTGGGCGAAGGAGGATGGGCGCGGCGTCTTCACGCCGCTCTTCGTGGTGCTGCTGGTCATCGAGGGCACGGACCTGCTCTTCGCGGTCGACTCCATCCCCGCCGTGCTGGGCATCTTGCCGGCCGAGATGGCCATCGAGGAGAAGCGTTTCATCGCCTTCACTTCCAATATTTTCGCCATCATGGGGCTACGCTCGATGTACTTCGCCATCTCGGGCTTCATGCATTACTTCCGCTTCCTCAAGCCCGCCTTGTCCTTCATCCTCGTCTTCATCGGCCTCAAGATGATCCTGCCTTGGGCGGCCGGCCTGGGGCAGGCGGAAGGCCAGCTCGGCGGCTGGGTGCCGGCCGTGCTCGTCCACGAAGGCAAGGTGCATGTCCCGACCTCGGTCTCGCTCTCGATCATCGGATTCATCCTGGCTCTTGCGGTCGGCCTCTCGGTGGTCTTCCCGAAGAAGAAATAGGAAAGTTTTGGTGTTTCCACCTGCGGGGCTCGCGGCCACGCTGGGGCCGTGTTCCGAGGCCGCTACAAGCTCTACCTGCCCTACCTGAAGGGAAGCCGTACGCTGCTGTTCCTGTCCCTGTTCGCCGCCATCGTGTTCGCGGCCGCGAACGCGATCGGTCTGCCGTTCCTGATCGGCAAGGTGCTTCCCGCGGTCTTCGGAGACGCGGCGTCGCGGGCCGTCCCGCTCCTGACCTGGCCGAAGTGGCTCGGCGGCCAGCCGGCGTTCTCCCTGCCCGCGGGCCATGAGGTCGCGTTCGCGGTGGGTTTCTTGCCGGCGGTCTGGATGATCCGAGGCCTGGGCGAGTTCTTCTCGACCTATCTCCTTAACCTCGCGGGTCTTCGCGTCATCGAGGCCGTCCGCCGCGACGTGTTCGCGAAGCTGCAGCAACTGCACCTCGGCTTCTTCGGTCGTCATTCGATCGGCGACCTGCTCTCTCGCCTGATCTCCGACCCCAACTCGGTCCGCCTGGTCCTGGTCGATGTGTCCAACGACCTCATCGTGCAGCCGCTGACCTTGCTGTTCGCGCTAGGTTACGTGGTGATGATCTGCTTCTCCCATGACAAGGGCTACTGGTTCCTCGCGTGCCTGCTCGTCGTGCCGGCCTCGGTCTTCCTCGTCCGCGGCGTCGCGATGCGGATCCAGAAGCGCATGCGCCAAGGCCTGGAGTCCGCGTCCGACCTGAACAGCATCGCGGTCGAGAACCTGCAGTCGGCCCGCGAAGTGCGTGCCTACGGCCTCCAGGAGCGCGAGTCACGGCGCTTCAACCTAGCCAGCCAGGAAGGCCTCCGCATCCAAGGTAAGTTGGTCCGTTACGAGAAGGCCCTTTCCCCGCTCGTCGAACTCACCGCCGCGGCCGGCATTGCCGGCGCCATCGCCGTCGGCGCGATGAACGGCTTCACCTTGGCGGAGCTGATCTCGCTGATCGTCGCCTTCTACTTCGCCTATGGCCCGATCAAGCGCCTGGGCAACGTGGCCAGCCGCCTCAGCATGGCCGCCCCCGGCCTCGCGCGTCTGGAAGAGGTCATCGTCGCGCCGATCGAGGTCGCGGACGCCGCCGATGCCCGCCCGCTGTCGCGCGTACGCGGCGACCTTGAGATGAGGGGCGTCACCTTCAGCTACGGCGCCGACCCGGTCCTGGTCGACGTGTCGCTCAAGATTCCCTCGGGTCAGTCGGTCGCGCTCGTCGGCCCGAGCGGCGCCGGCAAGAGCACCTTCGTCAATCTGGTGCCACGTTTCTTCGATCCGCAGCAGGGGTCGATCCTCATCGACGGACAGGATCTCCGCGGCGTCCGCCAAGGAGACCTGCGCGCCAATATCGCCTTGGTCTCGCAGGAGCCGGTCCTGTTCAACGAATCGATCCTCGAGAACATCCGTCTCGGCCGTCCCGCCTCCACGGATGCGGAAGTCCGTGAGGCCGCCCGCCTCGCCGGCGCGCTCGAATTCATCGAGGCCCAGCCCGAGGGATTCCTGACCAAGGTCGGCGAACGTGGCGGGCGTCTTTCCGGCGGTCAACGCCAGCGCGTCTCGATCGCCCGCGCGTTCCTCAAGGATGCCCCGCTCCTCATCCTCGACGAGGCCACTTCCGCGCTGGATACGGACACCGAGCGTAGCATCCAGCAATCGTTGGCGCTCCTGATGAAGGGTCGTACGACGCTGATCGTCGCGCATCGCTTCAGCACGATCCGCGACGTAAATCGCGTCCTGGTCTTCGCCGACGGCCGGATCGTCGCCGACGGTCCGCGCGAAGCGGTCTACGCCTCTTCGGAGCTTTTCCGGCGGCTCTGGGACAACCAAGCCAAGAACCTCGCCTGAGATGCGGCTGCTGGTCGTCAAGTTCACCGGACTGCGCGGCGCGTTGGCCGCGACGGCGGGACTGCGCACGATCCGCGACCGGCATCCCGGCGCCCAGATCACCTTCGTCACTTCGCCTGGCTCGGAAGTCGCCCTCGAGGGTTGTCCGGCGGTCGTCGAGACGATCGGCTTCGGCGAGGAGGGGTCCTTTCTGGCTCTCGTCTCCCGGCTCCGCCGGCAGCGCTTCGACTTCGCGCTCGCGCTCGGCGGTGACGCCCGGGCGAACCGGCTGGTGGCCCTGAGCGGCGCCGGCGTCCGCGCGTGCGGTGGGCACGCCCCGTTCTATCTCCGCCCGCTGATGCACCAGCAGGTCTTCGGGGCGGTGGTCGATCCGCATGAGGCCGCCCGCGACCATGAGGTGATGTCACGTGTCCTCGGTTTCCATGCCGAGACGCCGGCGATGTGGTTCGCGCCCTCGCGGATGCAGGAGCATGGCATGATGCTGGAGGAAGGTCGCTTCGCGGTCATTCATCCCGGCGCCACGCGACCCGAGCGAATCCTGGAGATCGACAAATGGGCGGCCGTCGCCCGCGAGCTCATCGCGGCGCGCGCCGTCGAGCGCATCGTCATCTCGGCCGGCCCTGGCGGGGCGGAGCGCATCATGGCCGAGGCCTTATGCGGGCTGATCGGGCCCGTGGCGATGTCGACCGGCGGCCGTCTTCGTTTTTCCCAGCTCGCCCGCCTCATCAAGGAATCACGCCTTTTCCTGGGAGCTGATTCTTCCGTGCTCCAGCTCGCCGCCGCGGTCGGCACGCCGGTGGTCGGCGTCTTCGGGCCCTCTGATTACGCCCGCGCCCGGCCGTGGGGCACGGTCCATCGGGTCGTTCGCGTCGACACCACGATGTTCGAGGGCGAACTCCGCGCGGATTACCACGCTCGCATGGATCGGGCCCTCGCCCGCATCACGGCCCAGCAGGTCACGCGAGCGGCGGAGGAGGTCATCCGCATCACGACGCCTTGAGGCCGTCGCTTGACCTGTCAGCGACTTCTGCGACCTTAGCCCCGTGTCCACCCCTGCCGCCCATTACGACGCCGTCATCATCGGCGCGGGCATGTCCGGCCTCGCCGCGGCCGTGCGGCTGGGGATGTTCGGTCGCAAGGTCCTGGTGCTCGAGCGCCATAACGCCGCCGGCGGACTCAACTCCTTCTACGCGCGCGGCAAGCGCAAGTACGACGTCGGTCTGCACGCCCTGACGAACTGGGTTCCGGAAGGAGCCAAGGGCGCGCCCTTGGTCAAGCTGATGCGCCAGCTTCGCATCCGCCGCGAAGAGCTCGACCTTTGCCCGCAGCTCGGCTCCCGCATCACGATGGCCGGGAAGAACCTCCGCCTGAACAACGACTACGAGGCCCTGCTGGCCGACGTCGCCCGCGAATTCCCCCGATCCGTCGACAGGTTCGTCGCGCTCGACGCTTGGATCGCCGGCCTGGACGAGGCCGCCCTCGAGGCGCATGGCTTTGTTTTCCAGGATCGGACCATCAAGCAGATTCTGATTTCCGCCCTGGGCAAATAGGCAATCCCGCTGACCTTTAGGAAATATTCCACGACTTTCGGTGGTAACTGGTGAGACCGGATGTTGCGATGGCCGCAATGTGTCCCGGTGCTCCATAACCCTTGTTGCCGGCCCATTCATACTGTGGATGTTCGTCACTCAGCGCAGTCATATAGGCGTCGCGGGAGACCTTGGCTAGAACGGCAGCCGCGCCAATCGTTGCCGACTTCTGGTCCCCCTTGACAATCGTCTGAGCGGGAGTCGCAGCAAAGCGGATTGCCGGTGGCTGAGTGACCCCGAGCGCCACGCCCATAGGGCATCGGAGCAGATTGGACGGTCCGTCGATGAGTAGTTGGTCGACGGGCACCATCAGCGCGGCGAGGGCACGATCGGCGGCCACGGCGAGGGCAATACGAATACCCCACATGTCAATTTCCTCGGCAGTCGCT
>RFRI01000135.1 GCA_009924535.1 Verrucomicrobiota bacterium | reverse complement strand
CCAGCCGAAAGCCGCCCCCCCGAGGGCGGCGCCGACGAGGAAAGCGGCGGTGATGATACCCATCCAGTTACCGACCCAACCATTGATCGCCTTGGCGCCAAGCGACGCGATATCGGCAGGCACCATGCTCTTGAGGGCCGGTCCGGCGAGCGTCGGGAAAAGCGCCTGCTCATAGCCGTCCATCATCCAGCCGAGGAAACCGGCGAGCAGGGTCATCTGCATGCCCTTGGTGATCGCGTCGCGGGTGTCTTTGGCGTCGTGCATGGGGATAGGCCCATCAGAAGGACTTAACCCCAGCCTTCAAGGGGCGATTTGCGCTTGGCCGCAGGCGGTGCAACAAATGTTTTCAAGCGTCCAATTACCTGCTAGGGCTTTCGCCCCATGAAGCCGCTGATCGATCGACCCGAGGACCTGACGCCGTCGACCCCTTGGTCCGCGACGAAATGGGCCTGGACGGCCGAGGAAGCGCTGGTCGATCACCGCACCAAGGCCCGGCTGTGCTCGGCGGTGCTCCTCCCCTTCCAGGACGGCCAGCCCGACTGGGCCAGCTTCGTCTCCGAGATCCGCTGGCAGCAGGCCGCGGCCGACCATTACGGCGTCGAACTCGTCCCGGTGCTCAACGCCGACACGGGCTATATCTTCGACCTCGACGACCGGATGTACGCCGAGGTACTCCGTCAGTTCCGCCTCGCCTTCCCGGATATGCGCTTCATCGCCGGCATCACCGCCCGCGGCGCGCAGGACGACACCACCTTCAAGGCCGAACGCTACCGCGCGCTACTGGATCTCGTCCAAGCGCACGACAACTGCGAAGTGATGATCATGACGTCGAAGGGGCTGAACACGCTCGACCCCGAACGTCGCCGAGACGGCTATTACCAGATCGCGGAATGGCTCATCCGCCCGGGTATCGTCCATGCCCTTGAGCCGGCCTTCGTCTCCTGGGCCACGCCCTATGAGCCTTGGCTGCTGCACCAGCTCGCGATCCACCCGAAGTTCGTGGGCGGCAAGGTGAGCACGCTCGACGAACCCCACTTCCTTTACTGGGCGGCCATGTGCAAGGACCTGAAGCTCGATTTCGCCCCGCACAGCGGCGACGACTATGGCATCGCGACCGCGATCAAGACCGGCCTGCCCCTCCTCATCGGCGCTGCCAGCAGCGCGGCCCCGCAGATCTGCGCCGCCAAGGACATGTGGCTCGAGGATGGCGTCCCCGGGAAGAAATTCCCCACGGGCACGGGTCGCTTCGACACCCGCGTCTACAAGCTGTTCGAGGCCTTCCAGTCCCTCGAAGACCAGGTGTTCCGCCTCGACTCCAAGGGCAGCGCCGCCGCCTACAAGCATAGCACCGCGCACCTGCTCCACCAGCTCGGCGTCATCGCCTCGCCCGAACCGCACCCGGCCTGCAAGGACGTCCGAGGCCCAGATGAGGCCGGCCGCATGACCGAAGCGATGCTCCGCACCCGCCGCATCTCCGAACGCCTCAACATCCCTCGCTGAACCTCCCCATGACCACCCCCTTCAAACTTACCCGCGTCGCGTCGCTCAAGACCGTCGCCGACTTCCGCGCCCACTGCGCCAGCGTCGGTGCCGACCTCCCGCTCGAGGAAATAATCGAAGCCGGCGCGAGCAACCCGCTCTCGCAGCCCATCACGCGCACTAAGGTCAACGGCAAGACGATCGGCAACCGTATCGCCATCCACCCGATGGAAGGATGGGACGGCACCACCACCGGCGGCATCTCCGAGGAGATGAAGCGTCGCTGGCAGCGCTTCGGCGCAAGCGGAGCCAAGCTGATCTGCGGTGCCGAAGCGATGGCCGTGCGGGCCGATGGCCGCGCGAACATGAACCAGCTGATCATCAATGAGGAGAACCAGGCTGGTATAACGGAACTCGTCGGCATCCTCAAGGCCGAGCACCTCGCCCGCTGGGGCTCCGTCGACGACCTCGTCATCGGCTTCCAGCTCACGCACTCCGGCCGCTTCTGCCGCCCGCACGACAAGAAGCGCTGGGAATCCCGCGTGGCCTACCGCCACCCGATCCTCGACAAGAAGTTCAACGTCACCTCCGACGACCAGGTCCTGACCGATGCCGACGTCGAGGCGCTGATCCGCTGTTACGTCAAGGCCGCCCACGTGGCCCGCGACTGCGGCGCAGACTTCGTGGACATCAAGCACTGCCACGGCTACCTCCTGCACGAATTCCTCGGCGCGCACACGCGTCCCGGCAAGTTCGGCGGCTCGTTCGAGAACCGTACCCGCATCCTGCGCGACATCATCGCCGGCATCCGCGCGGACGGCAACGCGATCGACATCGGCGTCCGCCTGAGCCTGTTCGACATGGTGCCGTTCCGGCCGGACCCTGCGCTCAGCCAGCCCGGCAAGCTCGGCCCCGGCATCCCCGAGGACTTCTCCGCCTGCCTGCCCTATCGCTACGCCTTCGGCGTGAACCACGCCAAGCCGACCGAGATCGACCTCACCGAGACCTTCGCGTTCGTGAAGCTGCTCGGCGAACTGGGCGTGAAGATCCTCAACACCACCGCCGGCTCGCCCTACTACAACCCGCACCTCCAGCGTCCGGCCGCCTACCCGCCCAGTGATGGCTACCAGCCCGCGCATGACCCGCTCATCGACGTCGCCCGCCAGGTCCGCGTCGTCCGCGAAGTCCGTACACAGGCCCCGGCCGACATGATCGTCGTCAGCTCCGGCCTCAGCTACGTCCAGGAATACCTGCCCCACCTCGCGCAGCACATCCTGCGCACCGGGGGCAGCGACGCCATCGGCGTCGGCCGCGCGGTGCTCAGCTACCCCGCCATGCTCGCGGACGCCGCGAAGAACGGCGCGCTCGAGACCAAGTTCATCTGCCGCACGTTCAGCGACTGCACGACCGCGCCGCGCAACGGCCTGATCTCGGGCTGCTACCCGCTCGACAAGTATTACACGGCGAAGCCCGAGTTCCAGCAGCTCAAGGACATCAAGAAGAGCGTCGGCGCCTGAGGTCGTTCCCAGGTCGCGACTCTGAACAGAGGGTCTGGCCGTTCAAGCCTGACATCGGTCATCCCACAACCAGAGAAACCTCCTGCTCGATCAGTGACAAAAAAGGCCGGACTAAAGTCCGGCCTTTTCGTTGAACTGAGAGCGAAGTCTTACTTCTTGAACGGACGCTGAGCCTTAGCGGAAGTCTTCTGAAGAACAAGCCTTCCATCCTTGCCGACGACATAAGTGCCGGCCGGGTAAGTCACCCCGTCCTTCACCAGCGTCCCACCCGCACCGACGACCACAACGTCTCCGGCAGAAAAAGGCTTAGGCGCCCCTGTCGTACCTTGAGGAAGAATCCCGCCAGGGAGGACCGTAGAACCAAGCGTCGGGTTGCCGACAGCCGGCTTGGCGGGCGCGGTCGTCTTGGCGGGCGGGTTGTGTTTCGCGGCCTTCGGTGCCGCGGAAGCGGCGCAGACGGAGAGCGTGAGGAGAAGAGCACTGAGCATCGGTAGGTTTTTCATGGCACGACCAATCTAGAACCTCGCACGAGCCAATCAACAGTGTAAGTTTTTTTCAGATACAAACGACGAATTATGATTGCGGATTTTGACGACAAAACCCTCCGCGATGTCGCAATCGTAACCGGCTTATATGGAGTTCCGTGACTGATAACTGACCGGAGGACGCGATCCGGCCTTCCGCGGATATCTCATTCAATCGACGCCAGGGAAAGCATCGGAACCTGCTTGCGCTCAGATCGTGACGGAAACCTTAGGACACATAGGCTCGTATAACCATCGGATTGCGAAATTTAAACGACAGCACCTGGACCAATAATCAGGCGTCACGGTATCGGAAAAAAACCGGACGCGACCATGAATTGTAACTTAAGCCGCAGCAGCAGTCGTATCAGCCTGAGCCCACTCAGGGCTTCTCGAAAATCAGCAGGTGCTGCCACGGCAGGTCCGGCTTGTTCGTCACGAACCGGAAGCCGGCGGCTTCGAATTCCTTGCGGGCCTGCGCCTCGGTCATCTTGTGGTGCGGCTTGATCGGCACATTGTCATCCTCGGCGCGATACTCCAGGAGGTAGATGCGGCCTTTCGATTTCAGGGCCGAACGCAGCGAGGCCAGCATCTCCACCGGGTGGTCGAATTCATGATAGGCGTCGACCATCAGGGCGGCGTCGATCGAGGCCGGCGGCAGCTTCACGTCATCGATCGCGCCCAGGTGAGGTTGCACGTTCTTGATACCGAGCTTGGCGGATTCGGCCTTCAGGAAGTCGAGCATCTCCGGCTGGATATCCACCGCGACGACCTTGCCCTGCGTGAGTTTGCGGGCGATACGGAAGGAATAATACCCCGAGCCGGCGCCGATGTCGGCCAACACCGCGTCGGGTGCCAGTTCGAGCAAGGCGATGGCCTTGGAAGGCGCCTCCTCTTTTTCGCGGTCGGTGCGCTCCAGCCAGCCGATACCGGGATGCCCCATCACCTGGGCGATCTCGCGACCCATCCAGACCTTGCCGATGCCGTCGCGCGAAGGCGCGCAGGCTTCATATTGGATGGGGGCGGCCGCGGGAGCCGCGGAGACCGGCCGCGACCAGAGGAACAGGCCGATGACTCCACCCAGCAGCAGGACGGAGGAAAGCAAGGGGTGACGCTTCAGCATGGGCGCAGACTGCGGCGCCTCCGGACGTTCGCAAGCGCGACCGCGCGGCGCGTCACTTCTTCGCCGGCTCGTTGCAATGATCGCAGACCTTACCGGCCTTGGCGGCCTTGACGCAGCAAGGGTGGAGGCACTTCTCGCCCTTCTTCGCGGCCTTGTCGCAGCAGCTGCCATCCTGATATTTCGGCGCCTCCTTCGCCGGGGTGACGGGGGGAGCATCGGCGGCGAAAAGGAGGACGGCAGAAGCAAGCAAGAGGGCCAGGTGTCGCATGCCCTTGAAT
>RFRI01000134.1 GCA_009924535.1 Verrucomicrobiota bacterium | reverse complement strand
GACCATGCCTGGTTTGCCGGCGTAGCGGCCGACGGAGTCGAGGTCGGAGAATTCCTCCACCTTGCAGCTGGTCTCGTCGTAGGAGAAGACGCGGAACTTGGTCGGGGCGGCGGATTCGAAAGGAGAGGCGGCGGGTAGCTGACCCGGGGCGCGGCCGATCTCGGTGTCCTCGTAGGCCGCTTCACCGGGCAGGGGGGCGGCGTCGGCCTTCAGGTTGAGGCGGGCGCGCAGGTCATGCATCCTTCGTTCCAGGAAGGAACGGGCCCGGGCCATTTCCTGCTGTCGCCGCTGCTGATGCCGACTCATGCGGGCATCTTCCTAGGCGACGGGCCTATGTCAATGGGTACGGCGGGTCCGTCACCGCTCCGTCACATGCCGGCCCTCGGTCAGGCCTTCCGCTGCCCCTTGGCGTTACGTCGGCCGTTCTTGCCGATGCCCATGGGGACGAGCTTACCTTGGTTCACCTTCTGGAAGAGGTTGTTGGAATTAGTGACTCCGAGGCAGTAGAGGACCGCGGCCACGTCCTGAGCCCGGTCCTTGTGCACGAGGCCGGCGTTCGCGAGCCAGGTCGCCAGGGCGTGGTGGAAATTAGGCGGGCTGATGTCCAGATTCGGAGAGATCGTCAGGCAGTTTGGAGGATTCGGACATCTGAGTCGGAAAGGCGGTGGAGAAAAGGGAAGGGGGATCGGTGGTCTGCCCCGCAGGGCGGCGTCATCGATGAGCCTCAGGGATAATTAAGCGACAGTTTGCTGGGAACACCTAATTACAATCTGACCACTAATATTATAAACTAATAGAAACGCCTCGGCGGTGGTCGGCCGCGGCGGAGATCCCGGGTGGTGGTCGCGACAGGACTTGAACCTGTGACTTCAGCAATGTGAATGCTGCGCTCTAACCAACTGAGCTACGCGACCGTTACCCGGGAAAACATCATATCCCTTCGGGTAGGGTGGCGGGCAAGCCTGTTTTCCTCACGGCGAAGGCCTTATCGGCGTGGTGGCTTGTCTTTGGTCAGGTTTGTCACAATTCTACGCGAAGATGGATACCACCACCACCGCAGCCGCCAGCCCGCGCGTCGCCGACGAGCGCCTGATCCGCCTGACGGCCCCCGCTGGGGTGAAGGTCCGCACCTTGGCCGCCCGCGAAGCCCAAGGCGGTTTCCTGCGCGTCGCGATCTCCGGCGGCGGCTGCAACGGGCTTTCTTATAAGATGCGTTTCGTGGGCGAGGCCAAGCCGGCCGATATCCTGGTCCGCTCCGAAGGCGTCGAGGTCCTGGTCGACCCCAAGTCGGCTCTCTACCTCCGTGGCACGCAGCTGGATTACTCCGACAAGATGATCGGCGGGGGCTTCAAGTTCTCGAACCCCAACGCCAAGGCCAGCTGTTCGTGCGGGGAGAGTTTTTCGCTTTAAGTGCCTTGGGTAGGGTCGGGACCGCGTCACGACATAGCTGGTCTTTAGGTAGGGCTGACCACCCTTGGTCAGCCGCGGTTGAGCGAGGCGCTCAACCCTACCTCGATCCAGGTAGGCCAAACTCAACGAGGATCCGGGCCTGGCGCCCGCACCTGAAGACCTGAACCTGGATCCCGATGGCCGAGACCCGGCACCCGAGAACGATGAATCAGTCCAAGGGAATCTCGTCCTTCGCGCCGGCTTCGTAACGTTCGCACCAGGCCTTGGACCACGAGGCGTAGTCGCCTGCGGCGATGTGCGCGTGGGCCTGGGCCATGAGGTCCTGCAGGAAGTGGATGTTGTGCAGCGCGAGCAACGTGCCGCCGAGCTGTTCGCCGGCGTGATGCAGGTGGCGGAGGTAGGCGCGCGAGAAGTGGCGGCAGGTATAGTTGTCCATGCCTTCCACGAGCGGACGATGGTCCTCGCGATAGCGCAGGTGCTTCACGCTGATCGGGCCGTCGGGCGTGAACGCGCCGCCGTGGCGACCGATGCGGGTGGGCATCGTGCAGTCGAACATGTCGGCGCCGAGCGCGACCATGCGGAGGAGCTGGGGCGGGGTGCCGACGCCCATGACGTAGCGGGGCTTGTTCTTGGGCAGCAGCGGGGCGACCAGCCCGACCTGATGCAGCATGTGTTCCTCGGGCTCGCCGACGCTGACGCCCCCGATGGCGTGTCCGGGGAAATCGAGCCCGCCGAGCTCTTCGGCGCAGCGGATACGGAGGTCGTCGTAGACCGAGCCTTGGTTGATGCAGAAGAGGTGACGGCCCGAGGCGAGGAAGCCGCTGTCCTTGGCCAGCTGGAGCATCTCCTTGGCCCAGCGGATGGAGCGGGTGACCGCGACTTCGCACGCGGCGCGCTCGCACGGATAGGGCGGGCATTCGTCGAGCACCATCGCGATGTCGGAGCCGAGCGCGTCCTGGATGTCGAAGCAGTCCTTCACGTCGAGGAACAGCTTGTTGCCGTCGAGGTGGGAGCTGAAATGGATGCCCTCGTCGGTGATCGTGCGGAGCTTCGCCAGCGAGAAGACCTGGAAGCCTCCGCTGTCCGTCAGGATCGGCTTATCCCAGTGCATGAACTTATGGAGACCGCCGGCGGCGCGGACGATCTCGCGGCCCGGGCGGAGGTTCAGGTGGTAGGTGTTGCTGAGCAGGATCTGGGCGCCCGTCTCGGCGACCTGCTGCGGGGAGAGACCCTTGACCGTGGCCTGGGTGCCCACCGGCATGAAGACCGGCGTGCGGACCTCCCCGTGCGGGGTCTTCAGGACGCCAAGGCGTGCCGCCGTCGTCGTATCGGTCTTCAGGAGGGTGAACACGGGCGGAAACTAGGGGGCAGGTCGGTGGGGTGGCAAGGGGACAAGAAGAGGACAGATGGCTGAGTCGATGGCAGATGACTGAATCGATGGCAGAGCCGAACAGACTTGAAGGGGTGGTTAATCAAGACCGACATGCTCGGCCCCCTCCGCTGTCTTCATCGACTCAGGCATCTGCCATCCGTCATCGACTCAGCCATCTCTGCCGCTCTTCAACGGCTATTTCCGTTGAAACTCAGCCTCATCCCCTTCGGGGCGTCCGCTCGGATCTGGCCGTCTGCGAAGACGCAGACGCCGTTGACGAAGGTGCGCTCGATGGTACTGCCGAAGGTGTGGCCTTCGAGCGGCGACCAGCCGCACTGGTAGAGGAGGTTGCTGGCCTTGACCGTGTAAGGCTTCTTGGGGTCCACGACGACGAGGTCGGCCCAGTAGCCTTCGCGGACGAAGCCGCGGCCTTCGACGCCGAAGAGCACGGCGGGGGCGTGGCAGGCGCGCTCGACGGCGGTCTCGAGCGTGAAGGCGCCTTGCGCGACGAGGTCCAGGAGCACCTGGAGCGAGTGCTGCACGAGCGGCAGGCCGGACGGGGCCTTGAAGTAGGTCTGCGCCTTCTCCTCGCGCGTGTGCGGCGCGTGGTCGGTCGCGATCACGTCGATGACGCCGGAAGCCACGGCGGCGCGGACCGCGGCCCGGTCGGCGGACGTCTTGATCGCCGGGTTGCATTTGATCTGGTGGCCGAGGCGGGCGTAATCCTCTTCGGCGAACCAGAGATGGTGTACGCAGGCTTCGGCCGTCAGGCGCTTGCCCTTGAGCGGCGCGGCGCTGAAGAGCGAGAGCTCTTTGGCGGTGGTGATGTGCAGGATGTGCAGGCGCGCGTCGTGACGACGGGCCAGTTCGGCGGCCATCGACGAAGAAGCGTAGCAGGCTTCGGCGTCGCGGATACGCGGGTGTTCGCCGGCGGGGACGTCTTCGCCCCACTTAGCCTTGGCGGCGGCTTCCGCGGCCTTGATGCGGGGGGTGTCCTCGCAGTGCGTGGCGATGAGGGTGGGGGAGTGGCGGAAGATGCCTTCCAGCGTAGCGGGTGCGTCGACGAGCATGTCGCCGGTCGAGGAGCCCATGAAGACCTTCACGCCGCAGACCTTGCGGGGGTCGGTCGCCTTGACTGCGTCGAGGTTGGTGTTGGTCGCGCCGAAGAAGAAGGAGTAGTTGGCGACCGACGTCGCCGCGCCGATGGCGAACTTCTTTTCGAGTTCCTCGTGGTTGGTGGCCGTCGGGTTCGTGTTCGGCATCTCCATGAACGACGTCACGCCGCCGGCCACGGCCGCGCGGGCTTCGCTGGCGATGCAGGCCTTATGGGTCAGGCCGGGTTCGCGGAAGTGCACTTGGTCGTCGATCAGCCCGGGCAGCAGCAGCTTGCCCGTCAGGTCGTATTCCTGGTCGGCGATCGTGCCGGCAGGGATCGTTCCGATACGCTCGATGCGTCCGGCACGTAGAAGGACGTCGGCGCGGAGGCGACGTCCTTCGTTGATGATCTCGGCGTTACGGAGGACGACGGTGGACATGGGCAGGCTTATTCAGCCCGAAACCCCGGCCACCGCAAACGGGAAACTTCGAATCAGGCCGTGACCTTCACCATGTCCGAAAGGTCGGCCTTCTTGACGCCTTCCGGGTTGATGTTGACGGCGGTGACGCGGAACTGGGCGCCGCGCTTGTGGCTGAACTTGAGGATGAAATTGGTGACGATCATCTTTTCCTCGGGGTATAGCTCGGTCTTACGGGCGACCATGGTGGTCACGAGTTCTTCGACCTGTTCGCCGGTGGCGCCGGGGAGCTTGGCGAGGGTGGCCTTGGCGTCCTGGATCTTGGGTCCGCCTTCGATGGCCGCGTTCCAGATGAGGATGGCGACGTTCATGGCGCCCTTGGCGGCGGTGTGGTTGCCGCCGGCCTGCTCGAGGATCGGCTGGGCGAAGGTGATCAGCTTGTCGGCGAAGCCGGGTTCGCGCGGGGTCGTGTCGACCGGGGCCGGCTCGGGGCGGGTGAAGTCGCGCTTGATGTCGCGTGGCTTGTTGTTGCCGAAGGCGCCGGTGGTCTTGCGACGAGAATGGGGGGAGGCCATTGGAAAGGGTGTCCTCCAAGGGAAGCCCGACCGGTGTCCTCGGCAAGCCCTT
>RFRI01000133.1 GCA_009924535.1 Verrucomicrobiota bacterium | reverse complement strand
GCGGACTTCGGGGCGGTCGGGGGCTGCTTGAAGAGTTCGACGAAGCGGTCGCCCTTATCGAGGATCGCCTTGGTCTTCTCGTCGAGGTCGGAGCCGAACTGGGCGAACGCCGCGAGTTCGCGGTAGTTGGCGAGCTCGCCCTTCACCTTGCCGGCGACCTGCTTGAAGGCCTTGATCTGCGCGGCGGAACCGACGCGCGAGACGGAAAGACCGACGGAGACGGCGGGACGGATGCCCTGGTTGAAGAGGTCGGTCTGGAGGAACACCTGGCCGTCGGTGATCGAGATCACGTTGGTCGGGATGTACGCGGACACGTCGCCGGCCTGCG
The DNA here is from genome assembly GCA_009924535.1 of Verrucomicrobiota bacterium. Taxonomy (GTDB): domain Bacteria; phylum Verrucomicrobiota; class Verrucomicrobiia; order Opitutales; family UBA953; genus UBA953. The sequence goes on along the minus strand of RFRI01000133.1, from coordinate 4,596 downwards.
TCTCGATGATCGGCAGCGCGGTGAGCGAGCCTTTGCCGGCGAGACGGGCGGAGCGCTCGAGGAGGCGGGAGTGGAGGTAGAACACGTCGCCCGGGTAGGCTTCGCGGCCGGACGGGCGCTTCAGGATGAGCGAGATCTGGCGGTAGGCGGCGGCGTGCTTGGAAAGGTCATCGTAGACGATGAGCGCGTCGTGGCCGTTTTCCATGAACCACTCGCCGATGGCGGTGCCGGAGAAAGGAGCGAAGACCTGGTTGGCGGCGTTGTCGGCGGCGGAAGCGGCGACGACGACGGTGAATTCCATGGCGCCGGCCTTCTCGAGGGTGCCGATCGTGCGGGCGATGGAGGAGTTCTTCGTGCCGATGGCGACGTAGATCGAGTACACCGGGCGGAAGTTGGCGTCACCGGAGGCGAGACCGACGCGGTTGGCGTTGGCCTGGTTGATGATCGTGTCGATCGCGATGGTGGTCTTGCCCGTGGCGCGGTCACCGATGATGAGCTCGCGCTGGCCGCGGCCGATCGGGATCATGGCGTCGATGGCCATGATGCCGGTCTGCATCGGCTGGTCGACGGACTTGCGAGGGATGATGCCCGGGGCGATCTTCTCGACCGGGTAACGTTCGCTGGAGACGATGGGGCCCTTGCCGTCGAGCGGGTTGCCGAGGGCGTCGACGACGCGGCCGAGGAGGCCCTTGCCGACGGGGATGGAGAGGAGGCGGCCGGTGGTCTTGGCTTCCATGCCTTCCTTGAGGCTGGAGATGTCGCCCATGATGACGCAGCCGACGGTGTCTTCGGCGAGATTGAGCGCGACGCCCTGCAGGCCTCCCGGCAGCTCGATCATCTCGTTCATCATGACGCCGGAAAGGCCGTCGATGGAGGCGACACCGTCCGCAAGGGTGACGATGGTGCCGACGTTGGATTTGCCGGCGCGGGTATCAAGGCCGGCGATGGCTTTCTGGATCTGGTCGATCGCGTTGCTCATGGTTTTTTGTAAATCGGGTTAAGGTTGGGGGAGGAGTTCAGGAAAGGGACTTGGCGAGGTTGGCCAGGCGCAACGAGGCCGTGAGGTCGGTGACGTCGTCGCCCACGCGCACGCGGAAGCCGGCGAGGAGCGCGTCGTTGCGACGGGCGACCGGGCGGACGGTACGACCGAGCACTTTTGAGAAGTGCGCGGCGATTGCATCGGCGTCGGAAGGGGAAAGAGGACCGGCATGCTCGATGCGGGCTTCGCCGCGGGCGAGCTCGCGACGGATGTTCGCGAGGTAGGCGCGGAGGAGCGGGCGGAGCTGGTGGGCCGCACGGGACTTCGTGAGCGCGGCGAGCACGGCTCCGACCAGGTCGGCGGAGACCGCGCCGCCCTCAAGGGACATGGCGAGGAGGCGCTTGGCTTCGGCTCGGACGGAGGCGGCGGACATCGGAAGAGGAAAGGCTTAGCGGGCGAGCTGCTTGACGGCAGCCTCGTTGAGGCGGCCGCGCTGGGCGTCGTCGAGATTCTGTTCGAGCACCTTGGCGGCGGTCTCGACCACGAGGCGGGAAACTTCGCCGCGGACTTCGTTCATCATCTTCACGCGATCGGCTTCGATGGCGGCCTTGGCCTTGGCGATGACTTCGGTCTGAGCGGCCTGGGCTTCGGCGCGGGAAGCTTCGATGGTGGCCTTGGCGGAGTTACGGGCGTCGGTCAGGATCTTGGTCGCTTCTTCGGAAGCGGCGACGAGCTGGGCTTCGGCGGTCTTCTGCGCGGAGGCGAGCTGGGCTTCGGCCGCGGAGCGGTCCTTCTGGAGCTGCTCGGCCTGGCGGATACGTTCCTCGAGCTGGCCGAGGGCCGGCTTGATGGCGAACTTGTAGAGGACGAAGGCGAGGAGCGCGAAGTTGATGACCTGGACGATCAGGTGGGCCTTATCGACGCCGAAGGAGCCGAAGAGGTGGATGATGTCGCCGAGGGGGCCGTGGGATTCGGTGGCGGCGGCGCCGTGGGCAGCGGCCTTGGTGGCTTCGTGCGCGGGTTCGGCGGCGAGGAGGGCGGAGAGGAAGGTCATGGTGAGGACTTTGAAATGGGTGTGGTTTTCAGCGCTGGGAAAGAGAAGTGGCGGGCCCCTTGCGGGGCCTCGCCACGTGACCGGTTACTTCGCGAGGAAGATCGCGTAGAACGCGACGGCTTCAGCGAGAGCCATGCCCAGGATGGACTGGACGAGGATCTTACCGGAAGCATCCGGATTGCGACCCACGGATTCGACGGCCTTGGCGCCGACGAGACCCACGCCGATGGCGGCGGCGAGACAGCCGGCGGCGGCAGGGAGGGAACCAGTGATTTCAGCGATGATCATGTTGTTTTGTTTTTGGTTTTTCCTTGGCTCGCCGCCGGGGGATTCCCGGCATGTCGCGCGCCTCGAAAGCGAAAGGTCAGTGGGCGTGCTCCTCGTCGTGGCCACCTTCGTGGTTGCAGATGAGGCCGATATACACGGCGGAGAGGAGCGTGAAGACGAAGGCCTGGATGAGACCCACGAGGACTTCGAGGAGACCAGCGACGGCTGGGACGACGTACGGGGCGATGCCACCGAGCGCGTGGATCAGGTTCTCGCCGCCGAAGACGTTACCATAGAGACGGAACGAAAGGGAGATGAGGCGGAAGGCGATGGAGACGACTTCAATGCCACCGACGCCGAGGAAGATGAAGCTGAGCATGATCCACATCGGGAAGCTGAGCTCCTTCTTGTCGGCTTTGTTACCGAAGAGGTCGAAGATCAGCACCTTGAAGCCGGCGTAGCGCAGCACGAAATAGGTCCAGGCGACGAACGAGATGATCGACAGCGCAAGGGTGGTGTTGAGGTCGGAGGTCGCCGGGCGAATCGCGTCGAGCCAGTGGCCATTCGAGTTGTACTTGATCGTGCCGACTCCGGGAAGGAGGCCGCTCCAGTTCATCAGCAAGATGAAGATGAAGAAACCGCAGAGGGTCGGGAATACCTTGCCGATCATGCTCTTGCCGACGATCGGCTCGAGGGCGTCGCGCAGGCCGGAAGCCATATTCTCGACGAGGGCCTGGCCCTTGTTGGGAACAATCTTCGGCGTGCCGACGAGGACACGGATCGCGATGATGATGACGGCCGCGAGGATCCAGGTGGTCAGGATCGAGTTGGAGACGGGGATGCCGCCAATAAGAAAGAGGTCGGTTGCCTTCGGATTGACGCCTTCTTCGTTCGCGAGAGCGAAGACCGGAGCAAAGAGACTGAGGAGGAAAAGAGGGCGCATTTAGACGCGGGAAAGGATTGGTGAATGATTCCCAGCAGGATGGTCAACCCTGCGAGCACCCCCATGCCCAGAGTAAGGGTCAATAGGCCCCCCTATTAGGTAAACTAATCCCAGTGACCCGATTACGGAGAGAGGCGCACGATGTCCCAAACGCCCTTATTCAGGGTGTAATGGAAGCGGTCGTGGAGCCGATTGGTGCGCCCCTGCCAGAATTCGAAGCTGGTCGGGACCAGGCGGTACCCGCCCCAATGGGGGGGCTTCGGGACCTGGCCCTCGGGATAAGTGGCTTTCAGCTCAGCTAATCGGGCCTCGAGGACCCCGCGATCGGCGATGATATCGCTCTGCTTGGAGGCCAAGGCCCCCAGCTGGCTGCCATAGGGGCGACGGCCAAAATAGGTCACGGACTCTTCCTCGGAAGTCTTTATCAATGAGCCAGTTATGTGAATCTGACGCTCAAGGGAGTACCACGGGAAAAGCAGGGTCACCCGCGGGTTGGCGGCGATTTCTTCCCCCTTCTTACTGTCGTAGTTAGTAAAGAAGGAGAACCCGCGCTCGTCGGCAGCCTTGAGCAAGACGGTCCGGGAAGAGGGGAACCCATCCAGGCCAAGGGTCGAGAGGACCATCGCATTGGGCTCGATGACCCCGGCGGTCTTGGCCTGCTCGAACCACGCCTTGAATTGGGCCAACGGCTGATCGAGCAGCTCATGGCGGTCGATGCCGTGCGCCGCGTACTCTTTACGGAATTCCGAAAGGTCCATGCCGTGACTCTAAACGAAGCAGTCCGCCCTGCAAGCGTTAGCACCCTTCCCTCTCGCCAGCCCGGACCGGCCTCCCACTTTAGGGAAAGTGAATCTGGTGCTCATCAACGCCGAGGAAGCCGAATCGGGGCTGCCGCCTGACGACCCGCGCGCCCGTCATCTCCGCGACACCGTCGGACTCGCGGTCGGCGGGACGTTCCACGTCGGCGTCGAGAACGGACTGCGAGGTATCGCCACCATCACAACGCTCGCACCGCAGCTGACCTTCGCCGTCGCCTGGGAAAAATCTCTGCAAGCGCGTCTGCCTCTCACTGTGCTCGTCGGGCTGCCACGTCCGCAGACCGCGAAGAAAGTCCTGCACGATCTCGCGAGCCTCGGCGCCGCCCGGATCGTCTTCTTCGAATCCGCGAAAGGTGATCCAGGTTACCTCACCAGCTCGCTCTGGAAAGACGGCGAGTGGCGCGAGCACGTCCTCAAGGGAACCGAGCAAGCCTGCTCGACGCTCGTGCCTGAGGTGACGCGCGTCGGTTCGCTGGCGGAAGCGATCGCTCTCGTCGACGCCGCGGCGTGGAAGCTCGCACTCGATCCCTATGAA
>RFRI01000132.1 GCA_009924535.1 Verrucomicrobiota bacterium | reverse complement strand
GCCGGCCTCACCGCCCTGGTGTTCATGACGAACCTGGACTTCTCCTTCCTCAAGGTCGCCATCGTCCTCGGTAGCTTCGCCGCCATCGCCATCGTGATCGTCGCGGCCATCGTCGGCTTCAGCCTCGGAGCCTGGTTCTCCATCGCGATGATCGTCCTGATGGCCACGGTCATCCTCTACCAGACCCACGAGATCAAGAATACCCTCGAGACCGACCAGCACGTCGCCGCGGCCTTCATCCTGTTCTCCTCGTTCGTTACACTGCTCTGGTATGTCATCCGCTTCTTCGCGGGCGGCCGTCGCGACTAAGCCCGATTTTCGGCAACCTCGAGGGGCTTCCCGGTGTTACATCGGGAAGCCCCACTTGTTTATGTATCCCTTCGTCGTCGCCGCATTCTTTGTCTTCACCGCGATCGCCCTGCCGGCGCAGGAAAAGCTGCGCGACCTCTTCTCTGCCAAGGCCCCCGAAGGCTTTGTGGAGCGCGAGTGGACCGTCGACGGGGTAAAGCGGACGGCCTTGGTGCGCATTCCGTCTGGCGTGGCCGGTCAGGTGGCCGTGGTGTTCGGCTGGCACGGGCATGGCGGCCGCGCCGGCCAGTCCGCAGCCAAGTGGGGGTATGATTCCGCCGACAAGACCTCGATCCTGGTCTTTCCCCAAGGCCTGCCGACCGTCTCCCCGCTGGTCGACAAGGCCGGTCGCATGCCCGGTTGGCAGACGACCGTCGGCGGAGAGGGCGATCGGGATATCCATCTGTTCGACGCCATTTTGGCTGACCTCAAGAAGGAGCAGCCGGTCGATGCGCGGCGGATCTTCTCCATGGGTCATTCCAACGGCGCCGCCTTCAGTTACCTCCTCTGGCAGGCCCGTCCGGAAATCATCGCCGCCATCGGGTCCGTCGCCGGCGGCCTGCGGGGTGACTCCAAATCCTTGTCCCCGATGCCGGTGATCCATGTCGCTGGAGAAAAGGATCCCCTCGTCAAGTTCGCCTGGCAGCAGGCGACGTTTGCCGCGGTGAAGCGGTTCAACAGCTGCACCGAAGAAGGTAAGCCGTGGGCCAAGGAAGGCGTGCTGGACGCGACCATCTTTGCCTCGACCAAAGGGGCTCCGTTGGTGACGGCCATTCATGGGGGTGGACACGAATACCCCAAGGGCTCCACTGAGCTGATCGTCCGGTTCTTCAAGGAGAACCCTAAGCCGGCCAAGTGATCAGCGGGTTGGGGCGGTTCCCTCAAGACTTTCTGGCGACGTAGAAGCGCGTCTCGCCGGCGAATTCCCGCACCAGCGGGCCATCGGCCGCGATTTCGGTGCTCAGCGGGGACTCGAGGACCGAGAAGCCTGTTTCGGACAGTTCGTCGCGGGTTTCCTTCTCCGTGCTGCTATGGATGAAGACCGGCGACGTGTCGCTCTCATGCCAGCGGTCGCCGGGGACGAGTTCGTCGGAAGCGTCTTCCTTCGCCCAGTAGGCCGCGTTGGCGCCTTTCTCGCGGTCCGAAGCCGTGAAGAGTAGAATGCCGCCAGGTTTAAGCACGCGCTGGATGGAGCGGAGCGCAGCAAGGCGATGCTCCCGGCTCGGCAGGCACATCAGCCCGTTGAAGGCGAAGATGGCTCGATCGAACGAGGCGTCCGGGTAGGTGAGGGCGGTCGCATCCTGCGGTTCGACGAACTTCTCCCAGGACTCGTCATGATCGCCCAGCACCGCTCGGGCGAGGCTCACCATGACCGGGGAGAAGTCCGTCGCGACCACGTGGGAGTATCCTGACTGTAACAATCCCAAGGCGACCCGACCGCCGCCGCAGCCGAGCTCGAGGATGCGGTGGGACCGGGTGAAGTGCCGTTCGATGAGCACGCGCTCGGAAGCCCAGACCCCGACGCGTACCGCTGCCCGGGCATAGTGCAGGGCCGTCTCGGTCTCGAGCCAGTGGGCCTGCGGGTCGCGTTCCATGGGTCGAAGCAAGCGAATCTTGCCTCCGAGGCAATCGCAGGAACACTGCCGGACATGATTCGGCCGTTCTTATCCTCCGTGGCCTTGGCGCTCGTCGCCTGCGACAGCCAGCATGCCTCCGGCACCCCGACGGCCGAACTCGGCATCGAGGCGCGCTTCCCCGTGCGCATGGGCATGGTGCTGTCCCAGCTGCGTATCGCCGCGACCGACCTGGAGAAGGCGCGCGGGCTGATGGGCGTCACCAAGCTGAACGATGCCGAGGGCATGGCGTTCATGTACGATGCCGAGACGCGGATGAGCTTCTGGATGAAAGACACTCCGCTGGATCTCGACATCGCCTTCGTCGCGCGCGACGGCACCGTTCTCGAGGTGCGGACCATGACCGCCGGTGACACCGAGACCACCGCTTCCAGCACCGATCAGGTACGCTTCGCGATCGAGATGCGCGCGGGTTGGTTCCGCGACTTCGGCGTCAAGCCGGGCGAGAAGATCAACCTCGACGACATGCGTTCGGCGTTGAAGGCGCGCGGCTTCGACGCGACGCGGTTCATTCCCTGATCACAGGGAGCGCCAGAGCAGCAGCAGACCCGCAGCGACGGCCAGGCACCCGAGCACGAAGGCGAGCGCCAGGCGTTCCGCCGCCGTGGTGCGGAAGATCCTCATGCCTTCGGCGCGAGCCGGGCGGCGGCTTCGCGCAGGAAAGCCGTGAGGCGCAGCAGGAAGAAAGGCGAAGGGGTGCCCGCGATCGGCTCGAGGGCCTGTTCGGCGGCGGCGATCTCCGCATCGAGTAGGCGGAAGCATTCGCGCCAGGCTGCGGCGGAGATGAGTTGGCGGGCGTCGCCACCGGCACGGAGGTCGGTCAGGAAGCCTTTGCCCGAGAGGTCGCGCTCGAGGAGCATCGGGAGGGTCAGCTTGCCGCTGGCGGCGTCGGTGCCGAGGGTCTTGCCTGCCTTGGTATCGTCCTGCAGCAGGTCCACGAGGTCGTCGTAGATCTGGTAGGCGATGCCGAGGTGGCGGCCGAAGAGGGAGCAGGCGGAGATGTGTTCCGGCGGCCGGCCCGCGAGGAGGGCTCCGGCGTGGCAGGCGCCTTCGAAGAGCTCGGCCGTCTTCAGGCGGATGTGACGGTAGTAGTCCTCCAGCGAAAGGTCGTCGTGGCCGCGCGAGAACGTCTGGCAGACCTCGCCGGAGCAGACTTCGCGGGAGGCGCGGGCCACGATGCGGCAGAGCTGGGGGGTCGGGTGGTCGGCGGCGAGGACGAGCGCGTGGGCGAAGAGGGCGTCGCCGAAAAGTACGGCCGCGTGGGCGCCGTGGGTGTGATTCGGGGTGTCGCTGCCGTGGCGGGTGTCGGCGCCGTCCAGGACGTCGTCATGGACCAGCGTGGCGAGGTGGACCAGTTCGATGATACCGGCTCCGCGGACGAGGGCGTCGGGGGGAGGGCCCCCTGCGCCGGAGCCGAACGCCAGCAAGGGACGGAGGCGTTTGCCCGGGTGGGCGAGGACGTCGCGGACCATGGGGCGCACTTCCGGTTCGAAAGCGAGTTCCTGCGCCGCGAGGAATTTCTCGAGCGCCGCGAAATGAGGTTCAAGTCCGGCGTGCAGCGGGGAGGACACGCCGCAATGTGCGGGCGAACAAGCCCGTGCGCAAGCGCAGGATGAGGGGACGTCCCCTCAGGAAGGGGTCACGGCACGAACTTCGTCTCGACCGAGACGATCGCCTTGCCGGTGCTTGCGCATTCGGCGCACGGGACGCGCTTGTCGAGCAGCTGGCCTTTCTGCGCCTCGCGCGTGAAGCCGAGGCCGCCGCACTTCTTGCACGGCACCTGTTCGTTGGTCGTGGCGCTCATCTCGGCGCCGGCATTGATCGCCTCCACGAACTTACGGAGACCGGCCGCGGACTCTTCGAGGGTGACGCATTCGACGAAGGCGTCGCGCCGGATCGTCAGGCGCTTGCCGGACAGGGGCGGGTAGGTGGCGGTGAAGAGCAAGGCGACCGTGCCGACATGCATGCCGGTGATCTTGCCCGTATCGCCGACCTTGGCGGGTTTTTCGAGGAGCAGGATCGCCATCGTGTCCACGCCGGCGGCGAGGGCTTCGTTGGGTCCGGAGGCCGGCCACGCGGCCTTCGCGAGGAAGCGGTTGTCGCCCAGGTCCTGGACGATGGCGTAATTCACCGGGGTGAGGTAGCCGATGGCCTTGCTCGAGCCTGCGGGAGAACCATCGACGATGCGCTGGGCGGCGAAAGCCGAATAGAGGCGCTGGAGTTCCTTGGTCGTTTCCGTGAAGCCCGGCTTGTTGAGCTTCGATAGCTGGAACGTGCGGCTCGTCTTGGCCTCCGGCGGGGTGAGCGAACGGAAGGGCGTGATCACGACCGAATTATCGACCTCATCCTCGGAGGCTTTCACCTTGCTCGCCGGAGCGGTCGTCGGTGCGGTCGCATCTGCGGCCTTCGTGCCGGCGGGGGTCGACTGGGCGGCGGCGGAGACGGCGGAAGCCAGGAGGACGAGGAGCAGTCGCTTGATCATGGGATTAGTCGAGGGAGGAGAGGTCGCCTTCGGCAGGCGGAGGCGTGGACTTAGGCTTGGCCGGAGCCGGGCTGCTGTCGGAAGGGGTCACGGGCTTCTGGCGCTTCGGGCGGGAATCATCGTCGTCCGCATCATCGTCATCGTCGTCCTCGTCGTCCGGGAGGTCATCGTCTTCCGGGTTCGGCTTGTCGCCTCGGGCGATGCGTTTGCGACGGACGATGACGGAGCCGACGAAGATCGCGATCAGGTAGAGGGCGAAGAGCGCCGCGACCAGGATGGCCAGCGAGATGAAGTCGCCGATCGGCGTGATCAGGATGGCCCCGATCGTGATGCCGGCGAACATGCCCCTCCAGGACTTCAGGAGCGTCATCGGGCGGACGATTTCCAGCCACATGACGATGATCAGCGCCAAGGGGAACTGGAAGCAGAGTCCGGTCAGCAGGGACATCATGACCACCAGCGAGTAGTAGTCGGAGGCCTGCCAGTT
>RFRI01000131.1 GCA_009924535.1 Verrucomicrobiota bacterium | reverse complement strand
GAGCGGCGTCCAGTTCGGCCAAGGCGCCGTCGCGGTCGCCGCTTTCCCAGAAGATCTGGCAGCTGAGCAGAAATCCGTCCGCGGTCTGGTCGAGCCGGTGGTCCTTGATGAGTTGGGCGGCTTCGGAAAAATTGCCACGGAGGAAGTGGGCCTGGGCCGCCGCGAGCCGGAGGTCGGCCTGGATCTCGGCCGACACTTCCTTGTCCGCCATGTACTTGTTCGCGACCGCGATCAGCCGCGCGTCCTGGTCGAACAGGAAGCAGCGGTCGACGAACTGGCGGAAGTAGTCGCGATCCTGCTTGGCGAACTCCAGGGACTCCTCGAGCAGCTGATAGGCGTCGAGGGGACGCTGGAACTGGAAGAACAGGTCCGCGCACAGCCGCTGGGCTTCGAGGTTGGCCGGGCTGAGCTGCGCGCCGGTGCCGATGTACTTCGCGAACTCGGCGTAGTCCTGCCGGGCGAGCGCGGCCTTGGCGACGCCGACGAAGTATTCGCCTTTGCGGTAGAGGTGCGCGGAGCGTCCGTAAGAGTCCTCATCCCCAGCAGGATAGGGTAGCTCGAGCGCGAGCTCTGCCCTTGGCCGTAGACGTAGTGGGGGTCGGCTGACATGCCTGCCACGATGTTCCCGCTCCCTATGGGACGGGCAAGAGCGGATTGGCCGTCAGAGGCTCTCGGCGGCCTCTGAGGCGGTCCGGACGGGCGCGAGACAGGTCTGGCCTACGCAGACGGCGAAGCCGGTCGCAGAAGGCTCCGCAAGGAGGAAGACGGGCCGATAGGGTCGGGCGTGCGGCGCGGTCTGGTCGTCGCCGTTCAGGGCGAGGCGTAGGCCTTCCCAGTCGCCGGCGGACTTCACGGTCGCGTGGCCGAGGGCGAAGCGGGCGATGCCGTCCAAGGCATGGGCGACGCCGTTGGGGACGTTCTTGCAGAGGCCTCCGTAGGCGGTGGAAAGGTCGGCGAACTCGCGAGCCCAGCGGGTGTCCGTCGAAAGCATCTGGATCTGGCCGAAGCCATGGAGGAGAGAGGAATTGCCTGCCGGGACGGCGTTATCGAACCAGTCCTTCTGGCGGACGGAAAGGTCATCACGGTCGGCCGGGACGACGAACGAGCCGACGGAGTGCGGATCGCCGAAACGTTCATGAGCGGTGAGCAGCAGGCGCTCCGCGCGGGCGGCGTAAGGATGGGTCTGCTTAGGCCGGGCCCAGCTGGCGAAGGCGGCGAGGGCTAACTCGGCTTCGGCGAGCCAGGCGTAGTCGCTCAGATTGCCGTCGAGGGTGACCTTGTCGCCGTGCGCGACCGCGAGCAGCTGGGCGCCGTCTTCTCGGGCGAAGCGCGTCCAGAGGTTCGCCTCGGTCTCGATGGCGAGTTCCAGCCAGTCTTTGCGACCAAGGATCCAGCCGGCCTTGGCGAGGTTGCCGATGAGCAGGGCATTCCAGCTGAGCAGGTTCTTGTCGTCGCGCGCAGGCTGCGGGCGCTGGTCGCGGAGAGCGCGGAGCTTGGCGCGGGCCGCCGCGAACCGTTTCCGCGCGGCTTGGTCGCCTTTGAGCTTCGGGATGTTCTTCCCCTCGAAGTTGCCCTTGTCCGAAAGGCCGTAGGCCTGGGCGAAGGCGAAAGCCTCGTCGCCGAGGGCGGTCGCGACTTCCGGTGCGGTCCAGACGTAGGTGGTGCCTTCGTGGTGGTCGGTGTCGGCGTCCAGCGAAGCGGCGAACAGGCCGTTGGCGGTGCGCATCTCGCGGAGCAGCCAGCCGACCGTCTCGACGCAGACGTCGACGTAGAGCGGGTCACGGTAGCGGGCCCAGGCTTCGGCGTAGGTGCCGAGCAGCTGGGCGTTGTCATACAGCATCTTCTCGAAGTGCGGCACGGTCCAGTCGCGGTCGACGCAGTAGCGATGGAAGCCGCCGCCGACCTGGTCGAACAGGCCGCCCCGTGCCATGGAGCCCAGGGTGATCGTCAGCACGGCGTCGATGCGGGAGGCGAGGGCGCGGTCGGCCTCGACGGCGGCCGCGCCGCGGAGTCCGAGCAGGAGGTTCAGGGTGTGCGGGGCGGGAAACTTCGGCGCGGCGCCGAAGCCGCCGAAGGTGTCGTCATGCTGCTCGCAGATGCGGCGGGCGGCGGCCACGAGGTCGTCGGGCGACGGGGCGCTGCCGTCGGCGTCGGGCGCCCGCGTGAGGTGCGTGAGGTTCTGCGCGATGGCGTCGGCGTTGGCGGCGAGCTCGGACTTGTTGCGATGGTAGAAATCCGAGACGCGCATCAGCAGCTGCGGCCAAGGCACCTGGCCGTGGCCGCGGTCCTCGGGCGGGAAATAGGTGCCGCCGAAGAAGGGGCGTCCGTCCGGGAGGCAGAAAGAGTTGAGCGGCCAGCCGCCGTGGCCCTGGATCATCTGCACGGCATCCATCATCAGCTTGTCGACTTCGGGACGTTCCTCGCGGTCGACCTTGATGCAGACGAAATGCTGGTTCATCAGGTCGGCGACCCAAGGCTGTTCGAACGACTCGCGGGCCATGACGTGGCACCAATGGCAGGAGGAGTAGCCGACGGACACCAGGACGGGCTTATCCTTGGCCTTGGCCTCCGCGAAAGCCTCGGCGCACCACGGCCACCAATGCACGGGGTTGGCCTCGTGTTGGCGGAGGTAGAGCGAGCTTTCGTGGGCCAGGCGGTTCGACACGTCAGGGAAGGTTGGCATCCTTGGGCAGGGTGCAACAAAGACCGTTTCCGAGCCGTTCGACTTGCAGGGGAGGGGGTGAAGGGCAAAGGTCTCCCGGTGCCTTCCGTCCGCCCCAGCCACGTCCTCGGTCGTCCCTTCGGACGGTCCGTGGTCGGGCCTGTCTGACCATGTCGACGATCCGCATCCTTGAGCCGACGGTGGCCAACCAGATCGCCGCCGGCGAGGTGGTGGAACGCCCGGCCGCGGTCATCAAGGAACTGCTGGAGAACTCCCTCGACGCCGGGGCACGCCGCGTGACGGTCGATTTCTCCCGGGGCGGCAAGGCCCAGATGATCATCGAAGACGACGGCAAGGGTATGACGGGTGATGAGGCCCTGCTGAGCCTCGAGCGTCATGCGACCAGCAAGATCCAGGTGGCTTCCGACCTCGACCGCATCGCGACTTTTGGTTTTCGCGGCGAAGCGTTGCCCTCCATCGCCAGCGTCGCCCGTTTTACGATGCAGACGCGCCCGGCCTCCGCGCCCTCCGGCACGGAGGTCGCGGTCAACGGCGGCAAAATCATCCACCGTCGCGAGCATGGCATGGCGCCCGGTACGCGCATCGAGGTCTCGAATCTTTTCCACCCGGTCCCGGCACGCCTGAAGTTCCTGAAGTCGGACGAGACCGAGGCCGCCCACATCGTCCGCCTCGTCCGTCTCTACGCCATCGCCCACCCTGAAGTTGGCTTCCTGCTGCGCGAGGACGGTCGCGAGATCTTCCGTTCGCCGGGGAATGCGCCGCTGCTGGATCGCGTCCGTGAGATCTGGGGCCGCCAGGTAGCCGAAGAGGTCACGATCATGCCGGCCTTCGAGCGTCCGGGCATGCGTCTCAGCGGCCTGCTGGGCAAACCTGGCGTCAGCCGCGGTACCCGCCAGGATCTTGTGACTGTCGTGAACGGCCGCCCGGTCGATAGTCGCACGATGGCCTTCGCTCTGACGGAGAGCTACCACACGCTGATTCCCAAGGGTCGCTACCCGCTGGCGTTCGTCTTCCTGGAGATGGATCCGGCGTGGGTCGACGTGAACGTCCATCCCGCCAAGCGCGAGGTACGTTTCCGCGACGAAGCCAAGGTCCGCAACTTCCTGATCGAATCCGTCCTCGCGGTGCTACGGGCGCGGGCTGACGACGGGTTGCCGGCTGCGACGATTCCGGCCATCACTCCCGCATCAGCGCTGACGGCTTCGGTCGCTCCGACGCTCAGTTCGCCGGCCGCACAGGGCGTAACGCCAGCCAGTCATGTGTCACCTTCGGCTGCTGCTTCCGCCCCGTCCCATGCGCCTGCGATTCGCCTCGGCTGGCGCCTGCTTTCGCGCCTGCGCGAAGAGCGTGCCGTCTTTGAGACACCTACCGGTCTGGCGATCCTTGATATCGGCGCGGCCCACCAACGCGTGCTCTACGAATCCATCCTCGCGCAGTTCACCGCGCAGAAGCCGGTCAGCCAGCCGATGCTGGTGCCGCTGAGCATCGAACTCGATCCGCTCCCCGCCGCGGTCCTCAAGGAGCGCATGCCATTACTTACCTCCGCCGGTTTCGATTTCGAGGAATACGGCCGCAACTTCTGGCGTATCCAGGCTCTACCCGCTTGGCTCGAGCCCGAGGCGGCCCTGGCCTTCGTGCGTGACTTGCTGGCCGAGATGGCCCGCCGCGAAGGCGACTTCGGCCGTCCTTCCCTAGCTTATGACGCCCTCGCGAAGATCGCCGTCATCAAGGCCCGCCGGAAGGGTGACAGCCTCTCGGATGCCGAGCTGATGGAGCTCGTCCAGTCGCTGTTCCGCACCGTGCAGCCGGGTACGTGCCCGCGGGGTCGCCGGACGTATGTCGAGTGGACGGACGCCGACCTGACGCGCCGCTTCGGCTGATTACCGGCGGCCCTTGGGGCGCTTCGGCGAGGCCGGCTTCCCGGTGCGCAGCGCTTCGATCTGGTCGCGCAGGTTCGCCGCGCGTTCGAACTGCAGTTCGTCCGCGGCCGCGAGCATCTCGGTCTCCATGTCCGCTAGCACGCGCGCGATATCACGGTCGTCGGTGCCTTCAGCCACCGCGAGCGCCTCGTCGGCCTCAAGTTCGACCAGACTCTCCTCGATCTTACGCTGCGTACTCTTCGGCTTGATGCCGTACTTCAGGTTATGGGCCTCCTGGCGCTTGCGGCGATCTCCGCAGATCGTCAGGGCCCGCGTGAGGGACTTCGTCATCACGTCGGCGTAGAGCAGGACCTTGCCCTCGAGGTGACGGGCGGCGCGGCCGGAGGTC
>RFRI01000014.1 GCA_009924535.1 Verrucomicrobiota bacterium | reverse complement strand
ATCGCCGCCAAACAGGGTGACAGCGGCCAGGAGGCTCAGGGTGAGGAGAGATTTCATTTGATCTGTTCGAGGGAAAGGAGGGCTTCGGCGAAGCGACGGCCGACTTCAAGCGTGCCGGCAGCGGAGAAGTGGGTGTGCGTCGGTGGCAGGGTCTCGGCTCCGACGGTGTCGACGTACCGGGTGCGGGGAAGGGCGGCGGCGACTTCCTTCTGAGCTTCGACGATCTTAGGCATGAAGGCGTTCTTGCCGTTGCCGAACCGGGTGTTGACGCCGATGAGCAGGATCAGGTCAGGCGCATCGAGTTCGGTGCGCAGGCTTTTTAGCATCGCCGAAAGATTGGCGACGTAGGCAGGGGCGTCCTTCGCGTTGGCGTCACTCTCGCCCTGCACCCAGACGAATGCGCGGGGGCGGAGGGTGATGTCCTTGGCCTTAGCGTAGGCGATCGCGGTCTTGGTTTCGTCAATCATCGATCGGTAGCAGGCGTCGGCCTTGCCGGGTAGTCCAACGTTCCAGTCGGCGGCGACGGACGTGCCGCTGAAGGCCGTCTTGATGACGGCGAGAGGCCGGGTCTCTTTTGTGGCGAGCGTGCGGACCATCCCGATTTCGGGTCCGAAGCCGCCCTTGGTCTTCTTGTTGAAGTTCCCGTATTGGCGCCCAGTCTTCTTCGCGGCGTCTCCGGACATCGCCGGGGTGCGCGGTTGGAACTGCAGGGTCGTCCACTGGCGGGCGCTCGTGCCGTCGAATTCGTCGGGAGGCGGGTCGCCCACGCGCCACCAGAACATCGTCGCGGCATCCTTCGGATCGGACGGCAACTCCTCCGCATAGGCGTCGTAACCAACCGCGTTGGACTGTCCGGCGACCAAGATCAGGTCGCGGATCTCTGCGTTAGCCAGGTTGGCCGCCAGTAAGGCTAGGCATGGGGTAAGTTGGCGGAACATGGGGTACATCATCCGTAAGCCCGCGGCCTCGGTAGTTCCAACTTTTCCCTTGGTCGGGACGCTTATTTTCCTTCGTTTAAGAGGAACTCGATCAACTCCGGGCATTCGAAGAACGACGGACCGACCTTGTGGCCTTCGCCCGGGATGATTTTGACCGTGATTTTCCCGCCGAGGGCTTCGTAACGTTCCTTAAGGAGGAGGGTGTTATCCTTGTAGGGGACGACGACGTCGGTGTCGCCATGCACGGCGAACATCGGGACCTTGGCGGCGGCGAGTTTGGCCAGGTTGTCGATGGGATTGAATTCCTTGAGCCGGAAGGTGAGCTCGGATTCGGTCATCTCGAAATCAGCGAGCGTCTGCACCTTCGAATTCTTCAGCGGCCAGCTGGCGAGGTTGCAGACCGGGTAGATGCCGATCCAGGCCTTGACCTTATCGGGATTCCGGAACGCCCAGGTGAGGGTCATCATTCCACCGCGGCTCTGGCCGAGTAGGATCGGCTTGGGCGAATAGCCGCGCTTGACCATCTCGTCGTAGAACTTCGTGAACTGGGCGGCGCTCTTCGGGGCGCCACGGACCTCGCCGAGGTCATAACCGGCGATGGCGATGCCCGCCTTCTGGCATGCATCGGCGTAGAGCTTGTGCTGGATGATCGAGACCCCGCCGCTGAGCGTCGGTGCATACCACAGCCAAGGTTTGCCGTCGGCCGGAGTCGTCGCCGGATGGATGACGGCCTTATGCCCGTCGACGACGAAGGTCTCGGCCGCGAAGAGCGAGACGGTGCTCAGGAGGGTTGCGAGTAGGGTTCGGAGGCTCATTCGATGAAGATCAGGGCGTTGCTGTTGAGCAGGGCGCGGCAGAAGGCGGGTTTGCCGTGCTTAGCGATGAGCTTCTCGGCGGCGGCCCGTTCGGTCGACGTCGGCTGGCGTTGTAAGGCGAACGAATAGGCCTGAGCAATCGGATCAGCTCCTTCGAGTCGGGTGGCCAGGGCCTTGGCCATGTCCAAGGTGAAACTGTTATTGAACAGGGTAAGTGCCTGCAGGGGTGAGGTGGTGTTGGCTCGCTTGGGTGCGGCGAAGGCGATGTCGGGCAGGTCGAAGTCATTCAGGACGTCGACGACGCTGGCACGGGCATTCTGGTGGTAGACGGCTCGGCGGTAGGTCTCGGGGCCCTGCGTATCGAGCGGGATGTACGTGGAGACATTATTGACTAGATAGCGATAGAGGCGGAAGCCGGGGCCGCCCATGGGCTCGAGCTTCAACTGACCTGCCGTCGCAAGCAGGGTGTCGCGGATCTCTTCGGCGCCGAGGCGTCGCGGCGGGAAGCGCCAGAGCAGGCGGGCATCCTTGTCGGCACGTGCGGCGACCGGATTGAAGTCAGCGGATTGCAGGTAGGTCTGCGAGAGGACGATCTCGCGGTGAACGGCCTTCAATTTCCAGCCGCTGGCGACAAGTCGCTGGGCGAGGAAATCGAGAAGCTCAGGGTGGGTGGGTTTACTGCCGAGGAAACCGAAGTCGCTCGGGGTATCCACGAGGCCGGTGCCGAAGTGGTAATGCCAAAGGCGATTCGCGAGCACGCGGGCGGTGATGGGGTTGTCCTGGGTGATCCAATTCGCGAGGGCGACGCGGCGTTCGCCTTCGTCGGCGTCGGCCTTGAGTGCATAGGGCTTCGTGACGAGATCGAGCACGCTGAGGCTGGCCGGGACAACCTGGGCGCCCGGTTTGGTGGGGTCGCCGCCTTTCTGGACGAAGGTGGGCTCGGGCTTGGCCTGGTGCGTGCCGATCCAGGCGGAAGGCAGCTTGGGTACGGCGGCGATGCGCCGGTCGACGTCGGCTAACTGACGTGCGAGCACGCCCAGCTGCTTCGCTTCGGCCGGCGTGGTGACTTCCTTCCGGACGCGTTCGAACGCGTGCGCCGGCGACCAGGCTTCGCGGGCATAGGAATCGGCGACCTTCTTCCACTCTTTGCCGTCCAGGGAGACGAACATCTCGTATTCGCAGGGGGTGGCGCCTTGGGTGTTGTCGCGCAGGAGACGGCCTTTGGCGGTGCGGTAGGCGAGTCGGCCGATCTTCTCGACACGGGGCAGGGTGATGACGAGTTCGGCGGGGTTGCCGATGAACCACTGGGCCCCTTCGTCGCCGTCGATCGTCAGGGCCGCGCTGTAGGCCGTAGGGAAGTCTTCCGCGGTGGCGCCTTTGGCGCCTTCGGCCTTGGATCCGCCGGAGGCGAGGGCGACGTTGCGCGGCGTGGCTTCGTCGGTCCAGACCTCAAATTCCGAGATGCGTCCACCCACCCCGCTCTTAGGGTTGGCCGACGTGGCCGACAGGGTCAGCTTGACGAACCTGCCCTCGGTCGGAGCGATGAGTTCTTCGGTCAGGAGCGTGTCGGCCTTCGGGCGAGGATACCGGCGGGTGGCGAGCAAGGCCTTGGCTTTGGTCTCGACGGTCTTGGTCAGGGCGTCCTGCTCCGCGACGATCTTGGCGCGTTCCTTGTTCAACGGCCCCATGGTGGCGTTGTAGGCTTGGGTCTGCTCCTTGGTCGCCAGCGGGCGTCGTCCGTGCACGGTGCCTTCGAAGGCGGCCCGGATGCGGTAATAGTCCTCGGTCGGGATGGGGTCGAACTTATGGTTATGGCAACGGGCGCAGTTGATCGTGAGTCCGAGGAAGGCGCTGCCGGTCGCGGTCACCATGTCGTCGAGCGTGGCGGCCCGGATGACCTGCTTGGCGATCGGGTCCTGGTTGCCGACGTCGTCGTAGGGGCCGGCCACGAGGAAGGCGCTGCCGATCTCGACCTCCGGCTTGAACTTCCCGAGCACGTCGCCCGCGAGGTGTTCGCGCATCAGTTCATCGAACGGCTTATCTTCGTTGAGCGATCGGATGACGTAATCCCGGAACGGATAGAGGTCATCGATGATGAAATTGCGTTCGAAGCCGTTGCTCTCGCCGAAGCGGACCACGTCGAGCCAGTGACGACCCCAGTGTTCGCCGTAGCGAGGTGAGGCCAGCAGCCGGTCTACGAGGGCTTCGGTCGCTTTGCGGGCGTCGGCTTGATGCGCCGTCACGAACGTATCCACCTCGGTCTGCGTGGGCGGCAGCCCGGTGAGGTCGTAGCTGAGGCGACGGATGAGCGCCTGCGGCTTGGCCGGCGCGCTGCGGGCCAGTTTTTGCTCGATGAGTTTGGCGTCGATGAAGCCGTCGATGTCGGCGTGCTTGAAATCTTTGGCGAGGGGTTGGAGTGACCACCAGTTCTTGTCTCCTCGCTTGGCTTCGACGGTGGCTTGGTCGCGCGGGTCGACGGCACCGGCTTTGATCCAAGCGGCGAAGTCGGCGAGTACCGTATCGGGAAGCTTCGGCTTCTTCGGCGGCATCTCCATGTCCGGCTCGAGGTGGCGGACATATCGGAGGAAAAGTCCCTCGTCGGGCTTGCCGGGCACGATGATGGCCTTGCCGGATTCGCCGCCTTTTTTCCATCCAGCCTTGGAGTCGAGGTAGAGCCCGCCTTTAAGCTTCTTGGCCTTGGCGCTGTGACATTCGTAGCACTGCTCGACGAGCACCGGGCGGATCTTCTGTTCGAAGAAGGCGACACTGGCAGGATCGTCGGCGGCGATGACACGCAGGGAAGCCAGCAGGGCGAGGGCGTAAGAAAATCGGAGAATTGCTTTCATGGTCTTCGCTTGGCGTTTAGCGATGCGACAGGGCGTCGATCTCGCTCATCTTGAACCGCACGCTGACGATGGAGCAGCCCACGTCTTCCTTGCGGTAGTTTGCATACGTCGTGGCGACGATGGTGCCGTCGGGCAGCAGGTGGATGCCGGGGTAGAAGCCGTCTTTGAAGGTCTTCAGCAGGCTCACGCGATACTGGCCGGGCTTGCCTTGCTTGATGTCGTCGTAGGTGCCGACCCAGGCGATGAAGCCGGCTTTGTCCTTCGATTGCGGCGAGGCGTTGCGGAAGACGATCACGAGGCGGCCATCGGGCAATGAGATCCCGTGATGACGGTCGCCCGTGAGTCCCCACGGCGCGTCCACGGCCTGCGACCATGTTTTGCCCTCGTCACGGCTGAACATGACCAGGCTGGTGCCACTGCGTTTGTTCTCGCGCATGAGGCAGCAGAGTTCCTCCCCATCAGGCGAGCGGAAGACATAGGGCTCGCAGGGATGCTTGCCGTCGAGCTGGGTGCCGTCGCAGGCCAGCGTGGGCGCGGACCAGGTGAAGCCGCCGTCGCGGGTGATGGATTGCAGCACTTGCAGCGTGCCTTCCTCGCCGATGCCGCTGCCGCGATGGAACAGGCCGAGCGATGAGCCGTCCTTCAGCCGCACGATGCTGGAGAAGGTCATGATGCACCGAAAAGGATCGTCTTTGGCAATGCGTCCGCCGATGGGAGGCAGCTCGCGCCAGGTCTTGCCGTCGTCCTCGCTGACGATGCGCGGCATGTAGCCTTCGTGACGGCCTTCGATGGGCGTTGGGTTCTCCTTGTCGGTCAAGGTGCGTGCGGCGAAGACCCACAGACGCTCTTTGCCCTGCGGATCGGTGATTCGGTAGATGCTGGGGCAGTTCTTGAAGTTGACGTAGTTCGGCGGCAACGCGTCGTCCATCCGCGTCCAACTCATGCCTGCGTCATTGCTGCGAGCCATCGGCCCCGCGTGTCCGCCGTGGCCGATGTTCCAGACGCAAAACATCGTCTTGTTGTCCGCCAGCATCGCCGTCGTCGGATGCGCGTGATACTCGCCCGGCTTCGGCGAACCGCGTGCGATGACAATCTGCCGCTGCGTGTCCTCGGAGAGGTCGATGTGCTTCAACGCCTCGCGCTGCTGCTGCCAAAGCGCCTTCTTTTCAGCAGGCGCGGATTCCCAGGCGCGTTTCGCTGCCTTGGTGGCGTTCGCGACTTCGGGCTTTTCTTGGGCGAAAGCGACGAGTGGCGCGAGCATCAGGACGGCAAGGAGGGTGAGGGTGTGTTTCATGGTTTCAATGGGAAGACTTTGAGGTCGTCGTATTCGCAACGGATGGTGTGGGCCATTTGACGCAGACCAATCCAGCCGGAGTGCATCCAGACGGGGCCGTGAGTCTTGCCGTCGTCGTCGAAGGCGACTTCGATCACGTCGTCCACCATGAGCCGGATGGTGCCGCCTCGTTTGTAGAGGTGTATGGTTTGAAAAGAATCGGCAGGCGCTGGCGACACCAGGTCTTTGCCGGTCGCGACGAGATGAAAGCCGGCATTTTTGCGCACGTTCGCAGTGCCGCGTTCGCCCGCCCAATAAGAGATGTGATAGTTGTTCAGGTCGCCGCTGTGGTATTGCGCAAAGATGCCGGAACGGGGCTGTAGCTTCGCGTCGAAAATGCTTTCGCCATGTATCCCGCGCGCATTGAAGAAGATGATGTTGAGTCCGTTCTTGCGATCCTTGCGGTCGCACTTTGAACTCCAGCACGAAGTCGGCGGGCATTTCTTTGGTCAGCCAGCAAACGAGGTGGTTGTCGATAGCCGTGGGTTTGGGGCCGCCGGGGTCGCTTTCGAGCACAAGTCTGCCATTCACGATGCTCATGCGCTTGCCTCCTTCGAGCTTCCAATCGGCGAGCGCATCAGCGTTGTCGAACATCGTGGCATAGGCGGGATGCGACCAATCGACATCGGTCGGCACGAAACGCTGGCTGACGGCAGGGTGCGGCGGCGGCTCTTTGTCAGCAGCGGGAGCGATCCTTGCGCTTACCGCGAGCGCGGTAAGAATCAGAAAGCATTTGGCACTGCGCATGGTGTGATTCAGTCGTTGAAATTCAGAACTATCTTCCGGTCACCCTTTTTGATGGTGACTACGCCGCTCTTCCAATCCGACTGGACGAACGGGCTGTCATAAACTCTTGTGGGCGCGAGATTGACGGACACATCGTTCACGCGCGGCCGTTCCGTCTGGTCGGTATAAAAGGTGAAGCGGTCGCCACCGATGCCGGAGTAAGTGAGCCGACTGCCTTCTGATTTTACCAGCAGGGCGAGGATGGCATTGCGGAACGCCTCGCTTGTCGGAAACTCGGCTTTGGTCGCAGCTTCAATGATGACGGGCGACCATTCGTCGGAGCATTGAAGCAGCCATCCGTTCGCATCGCTATCTATCGTGTCTCCGTCGTCGCTCGTGCCGGCTTTTGGCAGTGGTTTCTTTTTTTTCGCCGGTGCAGATGGAGGGATGAGTCTGGTGTCGCCGGAGGGCACACGCACAGCTGCCCACGCACCGGCAGCTTCCGTGAAATACCAGCCGCCTTCTTTCACCGGCGCGGTAAGTCCAGCCTCGGAAATCCACACGCGCAGGCCATCGGCGTGCTGGCTGGTCTTGAGTTTCTGAGCGATGAGCGTGCCCTTATGCTGCACCGCCCACTGTTGGTTGTAGGAGCTGTGATCCGTCTCGCAGTAGGGATAGATCCGCGCGTTCATCGCTCCGCGAATGATGACTCCATGCCAGCGGTTCTGAGAACTCATCGTCGTCCAGTCGCTTGCCGGCCGCGCAGCGCAAAGCAGGGAGCCCATAATGAATTCCGGTGTGCAGTAGCTGTAACGCACGAGTCCTCCTCCCTCGGGTGCGGCAATACTTACGCCCCTCTTCCGTTCGACACCGGGTTTCGCCATCCCGGGACGACGCTCCGTCACCTCGTAGCTGCCACGGCCTTTCACATCGAGCGCCAGGTCCATGACCACGTCAGGCATTTTCCATGACGAGGTGATGAACGGCAGCATTTCCAAATGCATGAACTCAGGCGAACCGATACCAAGCGCATACCAAGCTGCACGACTAACGAAGCTCTCCCCGTTTTTTGCCGAACTGGGATAGCAACGCGCTTTTGCTCCGCCCGAAACTCCATCGATCTGCTGTTGCGCCCACAGCGCCCAGTAGAGCGTGATGTAGTCGCTGGCGCGCTGTTTCAACACAGGATCATCGCTCAGCTCGTAGAGCCAATAGACCGCGCCCAAGGTCGCGCTGGCATACGAAGGTGACTCGATCTCGACCGTCATGCCTTTGCGTCCGCGCTCGCTGAGATACTCGCGCAGGTAGGCAGTCCATTCCGCACTGTGCTCTTTCGCGGTGTGGCCGTCGTCGAATTTGCGATCACGATACTCGGGCACGCGAGCCAGAAAGGCTGTCACCGCCCAGCAGGAGGCGAAGTGATTGGCATGATGGTTTTCCGAGTCGGTGACTGTCCATGTGCGCGAGTCATCCACCACGCAGGCCGCCATCTTCGACTTCACCTTCGCCCACTCCCACATCGTCGCGACCATGACGCGATAGGTCTCTGGCGAAAGCCGTCCCGTCCCCCGCGTGCCATCGGGCCCGTAGAATTGCGCAAGCTGAGCCAGATAGCGGAGCGCTCCGGGGAAGCTGTGGATCTCCAGCAACGTCTGAGGCCGGTCGAGATGATACTGGCACATCTCACTCAGTGCCTTGTTAGCCTCCTCAATCTGCTCATTCAAGTAAAGCGCCCGCGAGGCAAAGAGGAGCGCCGATTGCACATAATGACGGGTGAAATCGCCTCGGTTGTTCCAGTCCTTGAGGATCGGTGCTGGAGCAAACGGCTGACCCGACTGCTTGCGGAAAAACGCATCGCACCGCTGCGCGCTTTCAGTGCGGAGTTGTTGGATCACGTCGGAAGTGGGTGATGCCCTGGTGTCTTCGGCGAAGAGTGCCCCTGACATCGCAAGCAGCAGGGCGGCGAGGAGCGTGAGTGTGTGTTTCATATGGGTCGCACGGCGTTTCACTTCTTCACCTTCTTCTGCTCCCGCTCCTTCTTGATCGCCCCCTCGCGCGTGTTGAAGAGCGGGCGGCTGGCGTCGTAGGCGGGGTTGGGCGTGACATCTTTCGCGCCGGTTTCCTTCATCCAGACTTCCATGCGCTGACGCAGTTCCGCGACGAGTTCGGGATAGCGCGCGGCGATGTTCTCGTGCTCGCCGGGGTCGGACTCCATGTCGAAGAGTTCCACACGCGGCTTGGGCACGTAGTGAATGGTGCTGCTGGTGACGCGGTCGCCGGCGATTTCGATGTGGTCGTAGGGATTCCACACGAGCTTGTAGCGGTTCTGGATCACGGCGCGCACGGGCGTGGTGCCGAACTCGGCGATGTAGTGCGGATACGTGACGAACAAGGTGCGCTCGGGCAGCGTGCCGCCGGTGAAAAGCGGACGGAGATTGGTGCCGTCGAGCCGGTGGGCGGGATCGGGCTTCACGCCGGCGGCATCGCAGAGCGTGGGAAAGAGATCGACGAAATGCGCGGGCGTATCGCAGCGGCTGCCGGGCTGGATTTGGCCGGGCCAGCGGATGAAGAGCGGCACGCGCACGCCGCCTTCGTAGAGCGTGCCTTTGCCGAGACGGAAGGGCGCATTGCCCACCGAGTAGATGTCCTTGCCCACGCCGCCGTTGTCGCTCGCGAGGATGACCATCGTGTTGCCCGTGAGGCCGAGTTCGTCCAGCGCGGCGAGCACGCGCCCCACGGAGAGATCGACGAACTCCAGCGAGGCGAGCATGTCGGGATCGATGCCGACGTTTTTCCCCTTCAGCCGTTCCTTCCAACGCGCCTGATCCTCCGGCGGCACGACATGGCCGCCATGCACGGCGACGTAGGGCAGATACAAAAAGAAGCTCTGCGCGCGGTTGTCGCGGATGAACTGGATCGCGTCGTCGGTGAAGTGCTTCGTGTCGCGATAGGGCTGGCTGCGGTCGGGCTTGTCGGTGCAGAAGTCGAAGCCGTAGCGCGGCGCGAGCTTCGGCGTGAGATGCTGGAGCGGCAGATGCCATTTGCCCGTGATGGCGGTGCGGTAGCCGCCGGCCTTGAGCGCCTGCGCGAGCGAGTAGCCACCGGGTTGCACGGGATCGGGCAGCCGCGCCGATGACTCGCCTTCATCCTGGCCACCGCGCGCGGGCTTCTTCTCCGGCGATGCGGGCAGCAGCGTCTCCTGCATCAACGCGTAAGGATGCACGCCCGGCGCATTGTCCGTGCGCCCGTGTCTGCCCGCGAACTGCCCCGTCATGAGCGTGGCCCGGCTCGGCCCGCACAACGGCTCGGTGTAAGCGCGGGAGAAAAGGATGCCCTCCTTTGCGATGCGGTCCATGTGCGGCGTCTGCAACAGCGTGTTCCCCGTCACACTCGGCCCCGCGTAAGGCATGTCATCGACAAGGATGAAGACGATGTTGGGCTTTGGCTTCGGGGCTTCTGCGAGGGCCTTACCCACGAAGGAAACGGAAAGAAGGAGAAGGGTGAAAAGGATGCGATGCGGTTTCATGTTGTGAGGATTCCGTGTGTCGCGTGGTGCGTTCTATTTCGCGTTGAATTGAAAAGTGAGAGGAGCGCCGCTGCTGCCTTTGACGTCGATGGATTCGATCTCGAGTCCTGCGCAGTCTTTGGCCGGGGTGATGCGCAGGTGCATGAGGCGGTCCTTCACCGGGAGCGATGCTTTGACCTCCTGCCACTCCGTGGTGGTCGGCCAGGTGAACGGAACGCTGTTGTCCACGGTGAAATCCTTTTCCGTGTTCGTGCGCCAGGTGAACGCGCCCTTGCCGCCCTGCTTCGCACGCACTCGCATCGTGATCGTGATGGGACCCGTGATGTCGAGTCCGCTGCGCGTGAGGAACGGACGCGCGTTCTTCGCGAGATCCGCGTCGGGGGTGATGGCGAGCGCGCCGTCTTTCACCGCTAGCGTGCCGTTGCGGACGATCCAACCTTGGAAGCTGCCCTCCGGTGCGGCTTTCGTTCGCGTCTTTGCGGACGGCGAGGTTTTGGCAATGAGATCGTGCTCGGCAAACAGGCCCTCGTGGTGGGCATCGAACGTCGTCGGCAGGCCCGGCGGCATCAAGTTCGCCGCCCACGCCTTGAGTTTCGTTTCGAGCCGCGCGGCGATTTCGGGATGCTGCTGCATCAGGTTGCGCTCGATGTTTTCGCCGTCGGGCTTAGTCAGATCGAAGAGGAGGCGTTCGCGTTCTCCCAGCGCGATGAGCTTGTAGGGCATTTCCAAGATCGCAGCCTGCGATCCCCAGCGCCAGAAGAGCGCATCGTGCGGAGCGGCTTTGTTTTCGCCGGTGACAAAGGGCGCGAGGTTAACGCCGTCCAGTTTGGGATCGTGCGGCAATCCGGCGAGGGCCACCGCGGTCGCGGCGACGTCGAGATTGATCACTGGCTGATCATAGGTCGCTCCCGCTGGCCACCGGCCCGGCCATGCGACGACGAACGGCACGCGGATGCCACCCTCGGCGAGCATGCCCTTTTGCCCGATCATCGGCAGATTGATGGAGCCATCCCACGCGTCGCCCAGCGGGGCGCCGTTGTCGCTGATGAAAAAGATAAGCGTGTTTTGTTCCTGCCCCATTTGCCTGAGCCTGGCGCGAATCTGGCCGAGGCCGTCATCCATCGCGGCGATCATCGCAAGCGCCTGGCGGCGTTTCAGCGGCAGTGTCTCCGGAGTCTTGCTGAACCACGGCTCGGGCGACTCCAGCGGCACGTGCGGCGCATACCACGCGAGGTAGAGAAACCAAGGCTGCTCCGGCTTCGCGGCGCGGCGGTCGAGAAACGACAACGCCGCTTCCGTCTGCACCACGACCCGGAAGCGCTCGTCCCGCACGAGTCGCGGAGCGTCCGGGAACGGCTTCCCGTCGAGACTGTGAGACGCGTAGTAGCGTGTCATCTCGCCGCGGAAGTATTCTGCGAAGCCCTGGTGCGGCGGCAGATGATCCAGCAGCACCGCGAACTTCTCGCCCTTCTCCTTCTTGTTCTTTTTGTCGCCGGCGATGTCCAAATGGCTCTTGCCCACAAAGCCGCTGACATAACCAGCCGGCTTCAACCGCTCCGCGATGGTCAACTCACTCAAGGGCAACGGCCCTTTGTTATTGTCCTCCACGCCGAAGCGCTGCTGGTAGCGTCCGGTCATCACGCCGCAGCGGGACGGCATGCATTGCGGCGCGGAAACATAGCCGTGCGTGAACCGCACACCGTCCCGCGCAAGCTGGTCGAGATGCGGCGTGCGAATGTCCTTGTCCACGCCCTGCGCGCCGAGGTCGGCCCAACCGTGGTCGTCCGAGTAGATCAGGAGGATGTTTGGTTTCGCAGACGGATGGTCAGCGGGCCATGCAGCCAGCGATGAGAGAAGCAGGACGGCGAGGAGTGACAGGGTGTGTTTCATGGGAAGAAAACAGGCACGGCCCATTTGCCGATGAGGATGGTTTCCTCGGGGGCGCAGTCCTTTTGGAAAAGGGTGCAGAAGTTCGCGGTGGAGCCGGGATTGAAGAGCGGGACTTCGGGCAGGGCGACTTTCTCGAAGCCTTGGTCCATCAGCGCTTGCGCGACGGTGTCACGATTGCGTTCCAAGACAGGCGTGAGGAAAAAGACAGTGCCAGCACGGTCGCATTTGATTGTCTTCTGGCCGTTCATCGCAACGGGGAGAAAGTGCGCGTTCTTCAGTGATGCGGGAAGCTCCGCACTGATGTAGGCGCGGTCGGTGAAGAGCTTCGCGCCGGGGATGAGCGGCTGCGGTTTGGCATCGGCGCTGGTGAGCGTGCCGGGTTGGGCAGTGCGCATGGGTTTGCCGTCGGCGTTGGCATGGACGGGAGCCGTCGAAGGCTTTGGCTTCTCCTGGCCTCCGGTGGCTTTGCTGACGAGCTGGCGCAACCTTACCGCGCCGCTCACGTCCTTGCCTGCGGCCACGTCTTCTTCACGGAACGCGGCCATGAGGATGTTGCGGTCGGACACGCGATTGTAGTCGTAGATGATGCGAATGAGGCCATCGGGTGTCTGCTGGCCGTCGGGATAGGAAACGCCAAGGCGTTCATCGAGCATGAGTGCGCCGCCCCATGTCTTGCCATCATCCTTCGAAACGTAAGCCGTGAGATGCGAGCGGCTGGTGCGTGTGTCGAGCGGGCCGTGTTTGACCAGCAGCAGATTCCCAGATGCGAGCCGCCGGATGAAGAAGC
>RFRI01000130.1 GCA_009924535.1 Verrucomicrobiota bacterium | reverse complement strand
CGCCGTGGCGGCCCTTCTGCTCAAGCAGCAAGGGCATGAGGTGCATGCCGCCTACTTCCGGACCTGGATGAACGAGGAAGGCCTGCCCTTCCCCGGCGAGTGCCCCTGGGAGGATGATGTCCGCAACGCCCAGGCGGTCGCCGAGCACCTTGGCCTGCCCTTCCGGATCATCGACCTGGTCCAGGACTACCGCGACACGGTCGTCCAATACCTTGTCGACGGCTACCGCCATGGCCTGACCCCGAACCCCGACATCATCTGCAACCGCGAGATGAAATTCGGCGTCTTCCTGCGCAAGGCGCTGAAGGACGGCTACGACGTCATCGCGACGGGCCACTACGCTCGCCGCCGCGAGAACGCCGACGGGACGTTCGACCTCCTCGAAGGCCTCGACCCGAACAAGGACCAGTCCTACTTCCTCGCCCTCCTCCGCCAAGAACAGCTCGCGAAGGCGATTTTTCCGATCGGCGAACTCCTGAAGCCTGAGGTACGCAAGCTGGCGACGGACGCGCGACTGCCCAACGCGGAACGCAAGGACAGCCAAGGCATCTGCTTCCTCGGCCAGATTCCCGTGCAGGATTTCCTCGAACGGCACATCCCGGATTCGCCCGGCCCGGTCGTGAACGCCGCCGGCAAGGAGATCGGCAAGCACCGCGGCCTGCATCGCTACACCATCGGCCAGCGCAAAGGTATCGGCCTGCCGTCCAACACCGACCACGAATACTTCGTCGTGGTGAAGAAGGACTTCGCGACCAACACCCTGCACGTCGCCTTCGACAAGCCGGACGCGCCCTGGCTTTACACCAGTGAAGCCATCGCGCGCGACTTCACCTGGATCAACCAGCCCGTCGTCGGCGAACAGGATATCCTCGCCCGCGTGCGATATCGCGACAAAGCCACGTCGGCCCGCTTCAGCCCGCAGCCCGACGGCACCGTCCGCCTACATTTCGCCGAGACCCAGCGCGGCCTCGCGCCCGGCCAGGTCCTCGCCGTCTACCACGACCGCGTGCTCATGGGCGGGGGAGTTTTCGTATAAGGGGAAGGGGCGCGACCCCATCACCTCGCAACCTTGACCTTATCCGGTTTGTCCAGAAGTTGAGGCCATGCCCGAAGGCTCCGCAGTCCAACGCATGTTCTCCGGGATCGCCTCCCGTTACGACTTCGCGAACCGCGTGCTCAGCCTGGGACTTTGTGTCGGTTGGCGCGAACAACTCGTCGCCGCCGCCAAGGCCGCTAACCCGAAGACCGTCGCCGACCTCGCCACCGGCAGCGGCGACGTCGCGTTCGCGCTCCGTCGCGATCTCCCCGTCGATTGCGCGGTCGTCGGCTATGACTTCTGCGAACCGATGCTCGAGATCGGCCGGGTCCGAGCGAAGCAGGAAAACGTCGCGCTGGAATTCAAGACCGGCGACTGCATGAAGCTGCCCATCGCGGACGCATCGCAGGACGTGGTCAGCATCGCTTACGGCATCCGCAACTTCGAAGACCGCGCCAAGGGCCTCGGCGAACTGCGCCGCATCCTCCGTCCGGACGGCACCTTGCTGATCCTCGAGTTCTCCCAACCGAGCGCCTGGTTCGCTCCGTTCCACTTCATCCACGTGCGCTGCGTGCTCCCGATCCTGGCGGGCATCCTCACCGGCGACTTCGGCGCTTATAAATATCTCGGCACCAGCATCGCGGGTTTCCCCGACGCCGCGGGCCTCGACGCGGAGCTCAAGGCCGCCGGTTTCGCCAAGGTAAGCCATAAAAGGATGCTTTTCGGCACCGTGGCCCTCCATCAGGCACAGGCCTGAAAAATTCCTTGCCTTAGGGGGCTGGGGTCGTTTGCTCAAACCCCTCACTACGGGCTCGTGGTGAAATGGATATCATTTCTGACTACGGATCAGACGTTTGGGGTTCGAATCCCTACGAGCCCACCACTTTGAGCGCTAACCGGATTAAAACCCCGGTTAGTCGTATTGGGCGGGATGGCTAAAGCCATCCCGCCCAATAGCGGTTAGCGGTTGGCGGAAAGGATCCTCGGGACCCATTTCAGGTAGGGTTGAGCGCCCTCGCTCAACCGCGGCTGACCGAGGCGGTCAACCCTACCAAAAGTCAGGCCCCAGCCAATCATCCGGTCTCCCTTTGCTTAAATTGCCTTCCTAACCGCTAACCGCCAACCGCTATCCGCCTATACCTTGTACACGTCCGGCATCTGCTTGCCCGACGGATAGACGTAAGCGCGGTCTTCGAAATTACGGAGTTCGACGATGCCGTCATGGACGGCCTGGACGTATTCCGGGTTGATCGGGACCTTCCCGCCGCCGCCCGGTGTGTCGATGATCAGCTGCGGGACGGCATAGCCCGTCGTGTGACCGCGAAGCGCGCGGATGATGTCGATGCCCTTCTGGATGGGTGCACGGAAATGGGTCGAGCCTTCGATTAGGTCGCAGGCGTAGAGGTAATACGGACGCACGCGCATCATCAGCAGGCGGTGCACGAGGGACTTCATGACCTCGGCGTCGTCATTGATGCCGGCGAGGAGCACCGACTGGTTGCCCAACGGGACGCCGGCGAAGGACAGGCGTTCGCAGGCCGTGGCGAGCTCGCGGGTGATCTCCTTGGGATGATTGGTATGGATGCTCAGCCAGATCGGGCCGTGCTTGCGGAAGACTTCGGCGAGCTCCGGCGTGATACGCTGCGGCAGGAAGACCGGGATGCGCGAGCCGATGCGGATGAACTCGACGTGCTTGATCGCACGCAGGCGACCGAGGAGGGCGTCCAACTTGGCGTCGGAAAGCAGCAACGGATCGCCGCCGGAGAGCAGCACGTCGCGGATCTCGGCATGCTCTTCGATGTACTTCAGGCCGGCCTCGAGCTCGGGATGGAAATCATACGCCTGGGCATTGGAGACGAGGCGGCTGCGCGTGCAATAGCGGCAATACGACGCGCAACGGTCGGTGACCAGGAAGAGCACGCGGTCCGGATAACGGTGGACGATGCCGGGGACGGGCATCGTACCCTCTTCACCGACGGGATCCTCGGATTCGCCGGCGGCGACGTAGGACTCCTCGATGCGTGGAATGACCTGCCGGCGCACCGGACAGTTCGGATCCTTGGGGTCGATGAGATTGAAGAAGTGCGGCGTGATCGAGAGCGCCAGCTTATGGGGCGCGAAGAGGCACCCTTCCCGCTCTTCCTTGGTGAGCACCAGCATCTCTTCCAGCTGGCCGAGCGTCGTGATGCGGTGGCGCATCTGCCAATGCCAGTCGTTCCACTCCGCGGCGGGTACGTCTTTCCATCGGCCTTGGCCGGCGTGCCAGTTTTCGCGAAGGTCCTGAGGATACATCGGCTATGACGACCACCCTAACGGTCAGGACGTCCAATGCAAACGGTGAAGCATTTGGCCTACGGCGAGGGCGGCGGCCCC
This sequence comes from Verrucomicrobiota bacterium, assembly GCA_009924535.1. GTDB lineage: Bacteria > Verrucomicrobiota > Verrucomicrobiia > Opitutales > UBA953 > UBA953. The sequence continues at coordinate 1,751 of RFRI01000130.1, read as the reverse complement.
TTGCGCCCGAACCAGCCCGCAAACGGATGCCACAACTGGCCGAAATAGCCTGATGGCACCTTTTCCGGCACGCCGAAGTCGCAAGGCATCCGGTCACGCGGCATATAATAGGTCCCGAAGAGGATGTCCCACAGCGGCAGCAGCCCGGCGAAGTTCTTGTCGATCGCCTGCGGGTCCTTCGAGTGGTGCCAGCGGTGGAAGACCGGCGTCGAAATCACCGAACGCAGCGGGCCGAAATCCCAGTCGACGTCGGCATGCAGGAAGATCGCGTAGAAGGTGAAGAAGACCGCCGTTCCGACCGTGATCCCCGGATCGAAGCCGAGCAGAAGGACCGGCGTGGCCTGCGCGAGCTTGTCGACGACTTCGTTGACCGGATGGACCCGGATGCTGGACAGCCAATCCAAGTCTTCCGAGCTATGATGCACGGCATGGAAAGGCCACCAGGCTCCCGTATGGAAAAGCCGGTGGATCCAATAGCCGGAGAAATCGACCAGCACGTAGATCTCGACGGCCTGCAACCAGACCGGCTGCCTGAGCACCGGACCGTAGCCATGATACATGCCCGCGCGCAGTTCCTCGGGCGTCGAGACCTGCAACCACACCAGCATGATGGCGGGAATCACCAGGAGGGTCTTCGTGAAGATCTTCACCAAACCGACGACAAAGAAGTACACGGTATCCGTGCCCACCCCAGGACGAAGCAGAGAGGCCCTCCGGCGATTGCCGAGGACCCTCTCGATCAGGTAGAAGACCAGCCCGAGGACGAGGAGAATGATGAGTTTCTTCACCAAGTCCATGGAACCGGCTCCGAACATTTACTTCTTTTCGACGACCCACATGTTGCGGAACTCGACGGCGTCGCCGTGCCACTGCAGGGCGAGCGGGAGCTTGGCGTCGTGCTTCACGTAAGGGGGATTCTTCTTATGGCTGCTCGGGCCGATGTACTCGGTGCCGTCCTGGACCTTGACGCCGTTCATGACGACGGTGATGCGGGCCTTACTGGCGACGGAGCCGTCGGCGGCGAAGCGCGGCGCGGTCCATTCGATGTCGTAGCTGTTCCAGGCGCGGGAAGGCAGGCAGGCGTTGAAGAGCGGAGGCTGCTGGCCGTAGATCGCGGCGGTCATGCCGTCGGCGTAGGTGTCGGTCTTGGAGCAATCGAGGACCTGGAGCTCATAGGTCTTCATGAAGAAGATGCCGCTGTTGGAGTTGCCCTGGCTCTTCTTCTTGGGGTCGGTGTCGTAACCGGCGGCGGAGCGCCATTCGACGTGCAGGGTGATATCGCCGAACGAACGCTTGGTACGGATGCCGTTGCTGCGGGCGATCATCACGCCGTCCTTGATCTCCCAGGTGACCGGGGTCTTGAGCTTGGCGTTCGCGACGGCGTCGGCCTCCCATTCGTTGGCGGAGTCGGCACCACCGACGAGCACGACGGCTCCGGCGGGGGCGGCGGCCTCGTTGCACTTGAGCTTGGCGGCATCGGCGCGGGGCGGCTGCGGACGGGCAGAATCATGGACGTGCCAGGTGGTACCCGGGATCAGGGGGGTGTCGGTATAGCCTTCGGCGGCGACGAGGCCGGCGGCAACCAGGAGGGTCAGGAGAGAAGCGAGGCGCATGGGGTGTGAGGGTGCAGACAGGTTGGCGGAGCGAAGGTTCAGGGAAAAGGGTAATTGGGACTGAAATAGGCCTAGGGCCAGGGCTCAAGCTTGGGCTAGGCAATCCCAACCACACTTCTAGCCCTCTGGCCCTAGCCC
>RFRI01000129.1 GCA_009924535.1 Verrucomicrobiota bacterium | reverse complement strand
GTCGAGGGCCCAGTGGTCGAGCAGGGACTGGAAGACCGAGAAGTTGCAGACGTACTGTTCGGCCAGCATCGAGTCGAGGCGGGCGAGTTCGTCCGGGACATCGGAAGAGTCCTTAAGGTCGTCGCGGATCTGGCGGCAGATATCCCAGAAGAGACGGTCGGCGGCGGCGCGTTCCTCGAGGCGCAGGTTGCCGAGGCTGAAACGGGCGTGGGCTTCCTCGCGCTTTTCCTTGGCGTCGTGGTAGCGTTCGAGCGGGTCGAACTTCCGCTTGTTCTTGCGGATGGCTTCGAGCTCCTTGATCAGCTGATGGGTCTTGCCCTTGGACGTGTCGACCTTGCCGTCGTCGCGGGTGATGCGGTCGACCGCTTCGAAGATCAGGATCGAGTGGGGAGCGACGAGGGCGCGGCCGGATTCCGAGACGATGTCGGGGAGCTCCACGTTGCTCTCTTCGCAGATCTGCTTCACGTTGGCGACGACGTCGCGGGCGTAGCCACGGCCTTCTTGATCGTGCCGATGTTCGGGACCTGGGAGCCGATGTGGAAGTGGACGAGGCGAAGGGCGTCCTTCATCTTCGCCTTGGTGAGGCGCTGGGCGACCTCGACGATCTCGGAGGCCGTCAGGCCGAACTTGGCGTTCTCGCCGGTGCTGTCGGCCCACTTGCCTTCGCCGGCCGTGGTGAGCTTGACGCGCAGGCCGATGTGCGGTTGCACGCCCATGCGGCGGGCGATGCGGATGATGGCGTCGATCTCGGAGAGCTGTTCGACGACGATGATCGTCTGCTTGCCGAGGCGGCGGCCCATGAGGGCGAGCTCGATGTATTCCTCGTCCTTGTAGCCGTTGCAGATCAGGAGGGCCTTGCGGTTCTCGAGGAGGGCGAGGGCGATGATGAGCTCGGGCTTCGAGCCGGCTTCGAGGCCGAAGTCGTATTCTTCGCCGGCGTCGAGGATCTCTTCGACCACTTCGCGGAGCTGGTTGACCTTGATCGGGAAGACGCCGCGGTAGCGGCCGGAGTAATCCTCTTCCTTGATGGCGTTACGGAAGGCCTCGTTGATCTGCGTCACGCGGTGGCGGAGCAGGTCCTGGACGCGGATCGTCAGCGGCGGCTTGAGGCCGGACGCTTCGACTTCCTTGACGATGTCGGTGATGCGGATCTTGCGGTGGTCACCTTTCGGGTGCACGCAGAGGTGGCCCTGAGGGTCCACGGAGAAGTTGTTACCTCCCCATCGTTTGAAGCCGTAGTACTCTTCGGCGTCTTTGGTAGTCCAAGGCTGCGGTTTGCTCACGTCGGTAGGGGGTGGACTTTTTATCGTGCGAGGGGAAGCGCAAGGGGAAATCTCGCCTCGGCGGGTGGCTTACGGCTCGACCCGGCGGCGGCGGATGCTTGTCTACAGGCATGTCCGCCGAACCCGTCATCCGAGCGACGATCGCGTTACGGAAGGCGCTGGCCGGACGTTCGTTTCCCGCGCCGGCGGACTTCGTCTATCAGCCGCTGGACTACGCGTGGGCGTCCCATGAGGCCTATCTGCGTCGTTATGCCGCTTCCGGCCCGAAGAAGGTGCTCTTCCTAGGGATGAATCCCGGTCCCTTCGGCATGGCCCAGAGCGGCGTGCCGTTCGGGGAGATCGCCGCCGTGCGGGACTGGATGGGGCTGGAGATGCCGGTCGGTCGTCCCGACAAGGAGCATCCGGGCAAGAAGGTCACCGGTTTCGCCTGCCACCGTTCCGAAGTGAGCGGCCGGCGTCTGTGGGGGCTGTTCCAGGAGCGCTTCGGCAAGGCCGAGGCCTTCTTCGCCGACCACCTGGTGCATAACTATTGCCCGCTGCTGTTCCTGGAGAACACCAAGCAGGGCCGGAATGTCATTCCTGAGGAGTTGCCGGCCGAGGTCATGGCTCCCGTGAACAAGGAATGCGACAAGCTCCTGCGCGTCATGGTCGAGACCCTCGGCGTGAGCACCGTCGTCGGCGTAGGCGGCTATGCCGAGACGCGGGCCCGTGAAGCCTTGGACGGACTGTTGGTCAAGTACGCCAAGGTGCCACACCCGAGTCCCGCGAATCCGGTCGCGAATCGCGGCTGGTCGGCGGCCGCGACCAAGGCCTTGGTCGAGCAAGGAGTCTGGGCCTGATGGGCCTCATTGAAGAGATCCTGGTCCGCCCGAAGCTTCGCCAGAAGCTCTGGGCGTGGTGGTATCCGTTCTTCACGCGTCGCGTCCGGGCCCAAGGCATCGATTTCCTGAACTACGCTTTCCAGGAAGAGAATGGGGGCCCGCTTGGCCTGACCTCCGAAGACGAACCCAACCGCCCGAACATCCAGTTATACGAGCACATCCGCGGCGGCATCGACCTGCGCGGCCTGCGCGTGCTCGAGGTCAGCTGCGGCCATGGGGGTGGTGCGTCGTATTTCGCCCGGACTTATCAACCGGCCGAGTATGTCGGCCTCGATTTGAATCCTGAGGCCATCCGTCATTGTGTTTCGCGCCATCAGGCTGCCGGCCTTCGCTTCCAGGTCGGCGATGCCCAGAAGTTAACTTTCCCTGATGCCAGTTTCGACGTCGTGATCAACGTCGAGGCTTCGCATTGCTATCCGGACTTCCCGGGCTTCGTCGACGAGGTCGCCCGCGTGCTCAAGGTCGGCGGATGTTTCTGCCATGCGGATCTCCGTTATCGCAACGGCGTGGACGAGTGGGTGGCGGCCTTGGCCAAGCATCCGCAGCTCCGCCTCGATGAGATGCGACTGATCAATCCGGAGGTCATCCGCGGGATGGAACTGAACACGCCGCGTTACGAAGCGATGGTGAAGCAGGCGTTGCCCGGCTTCCTGCATGGATTGGCCTTGGATTTCGCCGGCGTCAAGGGGTCGAGGCTCTATCGCGACGCCGTCAGCGGCGAGATGAGTTATCGGTCGTTCCGGCTGACGAAAAGGGCGGGCTGAGGGGTTGCCTTCCGTCGAGGTGGCCCGATGCTGGGTTCATCCCCATGAGACTGCTCTCCGGTCTGTTGCTTTGCATGCTCGCTGCGTTCGCCGCCGAACGACCCAATATCATCTTCATCCTGACGGACGACCAGGGTTACGGCGACCTGAGCGCACACGGTAACCCCGTGCTCAAGACCCCGAACATCGACAAGCTCCGCTCGGAAAGCGTGCGGTTCACGGATTTTCAAGTCTCACCGACCTGTTCCCCGACGCGCAGCGCCTTGCTGACCGGACGCCACGAGTTCAAGAACGGCGTGACCCATACGATCCTCGAGCGCGAACGCATGGCGCTCGGGGCTGCGACCCTGACGGAACAGCTTCAGAAGGCCGGTTACCGCACGGGCATCTTCGGCAAGTGGCACCTCGGCGACGAAGCCGAATACCAGCCCGGCAAGCGTGGCTTCGATGAAGTCTACATCCATGGCGCCGGCGGCATCGGCCAGAGCTATCCGGGCAGCTGCGGGGATGTCCCGAAGAATTCCTATTACGGCCCGACCTTGCTACATAACGGAAAGTTCGTGAAGACAGAGGGCTACTGTACGGACGAGTTCTTCAAGGAGGCGACCAAGTGGATCGAAGCCGAATCCGCCGCCAAGCGTCCGTTCTACGCGTATATCGCGACCAATGCCCCGCACGCCCCTTACAACGCCCGACCCGAGGATGCCGCGCTCTACGAAGGCAAGGGTCTCGGCAAGGACACCGAGAACTTCTTCGGCATGTTGCACAACATCGACCAGAACGTCGGTCAGCTCATGGCCAGGATCGAGGCGCTGGGGATCGCGAAGGACACCCTCGTCGTGTTCATGAACGACAACGGTGGGACCGCCGGCGTGAAGGTCTTCAATGCCGGCATGCGCGGGCCGAAGGGCACGCCGTTCATGGGCGGTATCCGCGCCATGTCTTTCTGGCGCTGGCCGGAGCGTTTCCAGCCGGCCGACGTCAAGGCGCTCGCCGCCCATATCGATTTCTCGCCGACGATTCTCGAACTCACCGGCACGCCGGCTTCGGACCAGATGAAGTCACAGATCGAAGGTCGGAGTCTGGTGCCACTCCTGACCGCGAAGGTCGGCCAGGATATCGCCTGGCCGGATCGCACGCTCTTCACGCATGTCGGCCGCTGGGGCAACATGGTGAAAGGCGTCGACCCGGAGACGGGTAAGTTTTCGGGTACGAGCGTGCGGACGACCCGCTGGCATTTGGTTTCGGCCGGTGCAGCCGGCGGTGCCAAGGGTAAGGCCAAGAAGTCCGCCGCCGCTACGGAAGGAAACTCGTCCGGCCCGAAGTGGGAGCTCTTTGATTTAAGTTCCGACTATGGCGAGACAACGGACGTCGCCGCGCAGCATCCGGAAGTCGTCGCGGACCTCATCGCGAAGCATGACGCCTGGTGGAAGGAATGCCGCCCGCTCATGGTGAACGAGAACGTCGCCGGCCCCGCCGAGAACCCGTTCAAGGTGATGTATCGGGAGCAGATGGGGAAGTAAGGCGCGAGTATGGAGTATCGAGTATTGAGTATAGGCCACGCGACCTATGCGAGCTAAGCGATTCCGGAGGGCGGGAGGCTAGCCGTTACGCCAGGAGCTTCTTCACGACTTCGCCGTGGATGTCGGTGAGGCGGAAGTCGCGGCCTTGGTAACGGTAGGTCAGTCGGGTGTGCTCGACGCCCATCAGGTGCAGGATCGTCGCGTTGAGGTCGTGCACATGGACGCCGTCCTTGACGATGTTGTAACTGAAGTCGTCGGTCTCGCCGAAGGTCGTGCCTTTGTTGACACCGGCGCCGGCCATCAGGACCGTGAAGCAACGCGGGTGGTGGTCGCGTCCGTAGTTGGTCTCCGTGAGGGTGCCCTGCGAGTAGGTCGTGCGGCCGAATTCGCCGCCCCAGACGACGAGCGTGTCGTCGAGGAGGCCGCGCTGCTTCAGGTCGGTGAGCAGGCCGGCCGTGGCTTGGTCGGTGTCATTGCATTGGCCCTTGATGGCCTTGGGCAGGCCGCCGTGGTGATCCCAGCCCATGTGGAAGAGCTGCACGAAGCGGACATCGCGTTCGCAGAGGCGGCGGGCCAGGAGGCAGTTCGAGGCGTAGGAGCCTGGGCGTTTCACGTCGGGTCCGTAGAGGTCGAGGACGTGCTGCGGCTCCTTCGATAGGTCGAGCAGGTCGGGCACGCTTGTCTGCATGCGGAAGGCCATCTCGTATTG
>RFRI01000128.1 GCA_009924535.1 Verrucomicrobiota bacterium | reverse complement strand
ACCGACAAGCCGGACGAGCCGCCCCAATGGCTGATCAGCGGCAAGGGCGGCAAGACGCTCGCCAACGCCACCTCCTACCTTGCGCAGACGGTGAGCCTTTCGGGTGCCACGGATTATAGCGCGGACAAATCCTACTGGGCTCCGTGGCAACGCGACTACCCCATCACCTACGCCGCGGGAAACAAGGAGAGTTACGCGACCCTGGTCGGCAACGGCAGCGCCACGCTCGATCCCGGCCCGGACGGACTTCTAGGCACCGCCGACGACATCGACGGCCGCGTCGCGCTTCCCAAAATCCCGCTGCCGGGCCCATGGGTCAACAGCACGACGGGGAACTTCGCGTACTGGATCGGCGACGAAGGCGTGAAGGTCTCCCTCGGACTCACCGACCCTCGCGATGTGACCAAAGCCGCACCAGCGGCCCTCGACACGGTCAACGCCCTCCGCTCGCCTGGCCGGCGAGGCACCGAGCTGCTGCTCGGCCTGAAAAGCGTCAACATCAAGGAGCCGAAATTCACGTCCGTATTGTCTCCGGCCTCGTTACCCTTGTTGCCCGGCTACGACCTCAACGATCCGGCGGCCGCCGGGCAGGCCCCGGCTAAGCTCGCCTTCCACCACCACGCGCTGTGGTCGGCTGGCGTGCTCGCGGACAGCTACCGCGGCGGATTACGGCGCGACCTTTCGCTGGCGTTCGAGATGGAGGACTCCTTGTTCGATAAATCGGACTTCGGTTCCGGCAACGGGCACGAGACCGTGATCGAAGCCTACACCGCGGACCCGATCCTCGGCCAGCGTCGCTCGTGGTTCCCGAGCTACGGCACCGCCAAGACGAACCCCGGCACGGTCTCCTCGGCCGACCCGCGCCCGCGCGTCTGGGTGCCGATGTACGAAGAGAATGTCGACAATCCTGGCCGCAACCTCGGCACGAGCGGCACCAAATACCTTCCTTGGAGCCCGGTCTTCATCCGCGAGGATGAGATGCTTCAGCCGCTCGTGGACACGAGCAAGAGCATGCCGACCGTGACGACGAACACGGCGTGGGACGGTCAGCCTCGTCGCCTGGTCGGCCCGCTCTGGCACTTGGTCCGGGATTACTACCGCCTTTACAAGGAAGTCGATTGGGACGCCGGTAAGCCCGTGCTCGGAGCCCGGGCCTTCTTTCCGAATACCAACCAGTTCGACAAAGGCGGCTACCGGATGGCGAAGTACGCCCGCTACGACCTGGACAACGCCCTCTGGTCGGGCGGAGGCAAGGTGACCTCTCCCTACACCGACGGCTATGACTCGACTCCCGATCCTCTCGGCTGGGTGAACGGACTCAAGGGAGGCGACCTGACCGGCCACGGCGTCGGGCGTTTCATCCCGCGCCCGGTGCGCGGCGCTTACATGCCCGCGGTCCACCGCTTCTCGATGGTGTTCTCGCTACGTACCGTGCAGTCGGGCGCCAACTACACCCTCAAGCTCGTCTGCACGCCGATCCTGGTCATCCACAATCCCTACAACGTCCAGCTGAAGCTGAAGGAGCCGACCGCGGGCGAGCCGGACCCGCGCATCAAAGGCGGGCTGAAGGTCTCGTTCTCGCAGTTCGACCAGATGCGCCTGCAGGTGTTCACCCATGTCGGCAACGACCCGGCGCAGGCGTTCAACACGACCGCGACCGCCCGGCTCTTCGACTCCTTGTTCAACTTCAACGCGGCTTCCGACGCCTCGACCGGCTCCAACGCCGAGAACCTCGTGGCGGTCGTGCCGGCGACGACCCTTGAACCCGGCGAGTTCGCCGTCTTCACCACGAAGGACCTCGTGGACGCGTCGACGCTGGGCAAGTCCACCGACGCCGCCAACATCCCGATCCTGAACATGCAGCGCGGGTTCTATTTCACCGGCGGCTTCCACACCGATATCCGCGCTTCAACCGTGGCCGCGCCTTACCTTTTCAAGGCGGCGGATCAGGTCAAGTGCTGCATCGACCTGACGAGCTCGATGTATTGGCACCACTGGATCTACCTTAACTCGGGCTGGAAGAAGAGCCTGAAGGACGACGCCGTGAGCGCCGACGGCCAGGACCTCGGCGCGGGCGAAGTGCTCGGGACGAGCCGCAACAACTCCCTCGCCAGCTACGCGCACTACATCAACGTCGGCGGCAGCGGTTTCAACGTCACGCATGTCGGCGACGCCGGCAGCGTGACGAACCCGGTCGCCATCGGCCCGGTGTCGTCGATCCGCACCATCGCCGAAATCGCGCCGGGACCAGTGGTCGCGGCATTCGACACACGCGCCCGCGTCGCGGACACCGCCCGCACCACCAGTTACGATCGCAACGCGCTGTCCTACTTCTCAGCGCAGGCCAATCCGGTGCCGGCCGCCCATCCCGCTTGGCTCTTCAGCAACCCCCTGCCCCAGACGTCTTCCAATCCGGCGCTTAACGGCCTGCCCGGTATCGGCATGGCGAGTCTGCGCACCCAGCTCTTCGGCGGCGACGAACTGGCCCTCAACGGCTCGACCACCTCCTGGAGCAACCTGTTGCAGATCGACGCCGCGAAAGCGAACGGTGCCAATGGTCTAGGCGGCCCTTCCCACGGCGTGGGCGGTCTAAGCACGGCGATGGCAGTCGAAGTCCCGGTGGCCCCGCCGGTCTCGCTCGGACAGCTGATGCACGCGAACCTCTCGCCCTGGGACTGGATGCCCTATCGTACCGTAGGCAATTCCTTCCCCTCCATGGTCGTACCCCTCGACAAGAGCTGGACCCACGGCACGCCGCACACCAACACGAGTTATATCAGCGGACACACTTTCGGGGACATGAGCTACCTCATGAACAACGCCCTCTGGGACAGCTTCTTCTTCTCGGGCGCGGCACCGGTCCTCGGCGACGGCACCCGTACCGGTAACTACAACGCCGTGCGCGCGAAGAGCCTCGCCCAGGTGATGACCGGTTTCACCGATGGCACGGGCACGCTCGCCAACCCCCGCATGGCGCTATTCCCGAACAATACCGCCGCCGCCAGCGCGCTCCTCGCCGACGGCTTCCTGACCGACAGCACCGGAGCGGCACCGGATGGTTACCGCCGTTTCTCCAGCTATCTGCTTAACGTCGGCGCTTTCAACGTGAACTCGACCTCCGTCGAAGCCTGGACGGGTCTCTACGGCTCGCTGAAGGGTCTCGCCCTCGGGTCGCAGGCTGCGAATTCACCCGCAGCGACGAATAACGCCCGGGTGCCCCGGATCATCGGCGACACCACCCAGGCGCCCGCCACCCGCAACATCGCCGACGCCGCCTACTGGAACGGCTATGCCAACCTTTCGGACACGCAGCTCAGGGCGTTGGCCGTCGCGACGGTGGCGGAGGTCAAGGCGCGGGCACAATTCCTCCAGCGCACGGAGCGTGATCAGGAATACCCGCCTGCCGCTCGCCGGTTCCTCGGCTTCCCCGCCGCCCAGAGTCCGGGGACGCCTTTCCTCGGTCTCTGCGAATTCGTGAACCGCTTCCTCGGCCCGACCAAGAAAGCCGGGGCCTTCGTCAGCACGTCCTCGACCAACACCTCCTATTACCCGATCGAGAATACCGCCGCCGACACCACGCTACCCGTCACGGCCCAAAACGTCCGCTGGATGTTCCGGTCAGGCACCTTGGAGGCGGCGATCGCCCGGGCCGACAAAGCCCTCGGTTCCGAAACCCTCGCCAAGATGCCCAGTGGATCCAGCGCGAAAATGATCGACCCCTCCGTCTCGCACAACTGGACCAATGGCGGCGTCGCCGGCGGCCGTACCGGAATGCCTCCGGGGCTCTATTTCCGCAACGTGGAGATCCTCGACACCGACAATGTCAACCGGACCCACACCGGCTTCGGCGCCAACGGCTGCCTCTTCCAGGGCGATCTCCTGCAGGCGCTTGGTCCGGCGCTGGCGACACGCTCCGACACCTTCAAGATCCGGGCGTACGGCGAGGCCGATGAAGACATGGGACCCGGCCAAGGGGCGGTGCTCGAACTCGTCGTGCAGCGTACGCCCGAATACATCGACCCCACGAATCTCCCGCACGACCGACTGCGCGATTCCAAGAAATCTCCCATCAACTTATTGCTAGGGCGCCGCTACATCATCCTGTCCTTCCGCTGGCTCTCGCCCTCTGAAATCTGACCTCCCCATGGAAACGCTCAGTATCCGCTCTATCCGCAAGACCTTCCCCACTCCGACGGGACCGCTCACCGTCCTCGACGACGTCAACCTGACCATCGCGCCCGGGGAGCTTTTCTTCCTGCTCGGTCCTTCGGGTTGCGGCAAGACGACGCTGTTGCGTTGTCTGGCCGGCTTGGATTTCCCGACCGGAGGGGGTATTTTCTTCGGCGACCGCGACGTGACCGACCTCGCGCCGCACCTTCGCGAGACCGCCATGGTCTTCCAGAGCTACGCCCTATGGCCGCACCTGAGCGTGGCGGAGAACATCGCCTTCGGCCTCGTCGAACGCAAGGTGCCCGCCGAAGAACGCGATCGACGCGTCCGCGAAGCCTTGGCCTCCGTCCGCCTCGATGGGCTGGGCGATCGCTCCATCGACCAACTTTCGGGCGGCCAACAGCAACGCGTCGCCCTCGCCCGCGCCTTGGTCGTCCGCCCTCGCTGCCTGCTGTTGGACGAACCGCTCTCGAACCTCGACGCCCAGCTACGCGTCGAGATGCGCCAGGAGATCCGACGCATCGTGAAAGAGAACGGCCTCACCGCCGTCTACGTCACGCATGACCAGGAAGAAGCCTTGGCCATGGCCGACCGCATGGCGATCCTGAGCCGCGGGCGCGTGGCGCAAGTCGGCACCCCCGAGGAAGTCTATCGTCGCCCCGTCACGACGGAGGTGGCGCGGTTCATCGGCGAGACCAACCTCATCGCGGTCGAGATCCTCGGACAAGACGGGGCCACGGTCACCGCGCGTTCCGCCGCCGGCGTCTTTACCGGCATCCTGGGCGACCCGGACCGCCCGGCGGTGGCCGGACAGCCCGCGGAACTTTCGGTGCGCCCCGAAGCCTGGCGGCCGGCCGCCCTCGGCGAGGCCAACGCCCTGACCGGCGTCGTGGTCGAGAAAATCTACCTCGGACAACGTGCGCAGCTTGCCTTGCGGACCGGACTGGGCTTGCTGCGTATCGTCATCATCAATCCGCCGGGCGACCTGACGACCGGCCATGAACTCACCGTCTCCGTCGC
>RFRI01000127.1 GCA_009924535.1 Verrucomicrobiota bacterium | reverse complement strand
CGAAGAACCGGTTCTTCGGCTACAGCCACGTCCTCGACGGCGGCTGGAGCGAACAGCATTATCAGCGCTCCTGGCTCATGCTCGGCCTCAACCAATTCGGCCCGATCGTGAACACCGAGAAGGAGAAGGCGCCGTACGGCAACTCGCGTCGCCTCATCACCGACGCGCCGCTCAAGGGCACCGACAAGGAACAGGCCGCGAAGGGGCATGGCTACGTGACGCCGGGCAAGGGCTCGCCGAAGGACGCCCAAGGCCGCCCTCTTCAGGAAGACGTGTGGAAGTATCTGTTCACCTCGGACGTCGAGCTGACCGGCAAGCCCGTCCCCGCCGAAGCCGGCGTGAAGATGGACCAGCGGACGGACGCCAAGCCCAAGGCGCCGAAGAAGAAGTAAGCGGCCGCAGGGACGGCTTGCCCTCGGGCGGCATTCCGCTGTTGGATGGACGCGTTCACCGTGGCCATCCGCATCGACCTCGTCACCCTCTTCCCGGCCATGGCCGACGGCTTCCTCCAGGAGTCCGTCATCGGCAAGGCCATCGACAAGGGCCTGATCGAGTTCAAGGCCCACGACCTCCGCGCCTATTCCAAAGACAAGCACCGCAAAGTGGACGACATGCCCTACGGCGGCGGTCCCGGCATGCTCATGAGCTGCCAGCCCCTCTTCGACGCCGTCGACGCCCTGGCCACCCCGGACTGCGAAGTGGTCTATCTTTGCCCTGATGGTGAACAATTGACCAATAAGCTGGCCAAGGAACTGGCCCAAAAGAGCCACCTAATCCTCATTTCGGGCCATTACGAGGGTATCGACCAGCGCTTCCGCGACCGGAAGGTCACCCGGGAGGTCTCCATCGGGGATTATGTCCTTACTAATGGCACTTTGCCCGCCTGCGTCTTGGTCGATTGCCTCGGCCGGCAAATCCCCGGAGTGCTCGGGGAGGAAAACTCCTTGACGGGGGATAGTTACAACGGCAAGTTGCTCGCCTTTCCGCAGTTCACCCGACCCGCTGTTTATGATGGTCTCGAGGTGCCCCCCGTCCTCCTAGGAGGAAATCACGCCGAAATCGAAAAATGGCGTCGGGAAAGGCAAATAGAGAAGACAAAGCAACGCAGACCGGACCTGATGAAAGACCAAGAACACCAGCCATGAGCAACCATCCCCTCATCCAATTTGCCACCCAGCCCCAGCTGAAGACCGCCCGCGGCGACCACGATTTCAAGGTCGGCGACGGCGTCAAGGTAGCCACCAAGGTTCGCGAAGGCGACAAGGAGCGCACCCAGACCTTCTCCGGCATCGTCATCCAGCGTAAGGGCGGAGGCATCCACGCCACCTTCACCGTTCGCCGCGTCTCCTTCGGCGAAGGCGTCGAGCGCACCTTCCCGGTCCACTCCCCGAACATCGAAAAGATCGAAGTCGAACGCGTCTCGCAGGTCATGCGCGCCCGCCTCTTCTACCTCCGCGATCGCCAGGGCAAGTCGGCGACCAAGGTCAAAGAAAAGCGCTTCGATCCGACCGAGCACGCCGCAGCTGCTGCCGCGGCCGCCGCCGCCAAGTAAGCCCGCACAGGCTTCCCCGAAACCCCGCCCCCTGGCGGGGTTTTTTGTGCCTAGGTTTGAGGCCAATCGGAAGCGGGCTGAAAAGACCTATCAACCCCCTATACGCAAGATACAGTCTAACCCACTTATTAACAGTGGCTTGTTATGTGTGTTTTGACGAAGGGGGCGGGCCGGGTGGCTGATTTTTTACCAAAACCTTCTGGGGAAGGCTTGACTCGCCCCCTCCCTCCTGCGTCCTTGCACATCCGTCTTTTGAGAACCCTCCTAGGACGCTCACCGCACCACCTTCTCCCAATCCAATGCTACGCATCCGCCTCCAACGCTTCGGTACGAAAAACGAGCCGACCTATCGTCTCGTCGTCGCCGAACAAGCCATCCGCCGTGACGGCCGTTTCGTCGAAGTCCTCGGCAACTACAATCCTCGCGCCCGTGGCAAGACCCCGGGTCTGGTGATCAACGTCGAGCGCGTCGACCATTGGGTCAAGCTCGGCGCCCAGCCGTCCGACACCGCGAAGTCGCTCGTGAAGCGTGCCCGCGAAGAAGCGGCGGCTCCGGCCAAAGCCTAAGTAGATTTACACGGCGGAAACGCCCACCCTGACGATGCTTCACCCCGCCACCCGGCGGGGTGATTCATTTGCGGAGGTCGCCGAGGGACCGGAACTCAGTTGAGCTTGTTCCAGCCACCCTTGCCATCCTTCTCCAGCCGCTGGAATCCGGCCTGGGCGAGGCGCTTATCGCTCAGGCCCTGCTTCATGGCGCCTTCGCCGTACTTGGTCGTGAGCGTGGGCGACTCGAGGACGCGGCGGCACGGCTCCTTCGTCACGGGGTGATGCGTGAAGTCGGGCGCCTCCGGCGGCAGGTCGGCCTCGAACTCATCCCCCTCGGCTCCGTCGGGCTTGATGACGATGTAACGGCGCAGCGGCATGGCTTACTTGCGGGAGGATCGCGGGTCGAAGGCGTCGCGCAGGCCGTCGCCGAGGAAATTCAGGGAGAGCAGCGTGAGCGCGAAGACGAGCGAGGGCGAGACCAGCAGCCAAGGGCACTCTTCCATGATGTCGGCCCCTTCCTTGATCATCAGACCCCAGGAGGTCATCGGGGCCTTCACGCCGAGCCCCAGGAAGCTCACGAAGGCCTCCAGGAGCATGACACCGGGGACGGTGAGCGTGGCGCAGACGGCGATGGTGCCGCCGAGGTTAGGCAGGTAATGACGTCTGAAGATACCCCAATGAGACTGGCCGAGCGATTCGGCGGCCTGTACGAACTGCGAGGCCTTCATCTCCCGGGTCTGGTTACGGATGATGCGCGCCATGGTCAGCCAGGAGACGCCGCCGACGGCCAGGAAGATCATCGGCATGTTCTGCCCGAAGACGACCGTGCACAGGATCACGATGAGCGTCAGCGGCAAGGTGCTCACGATGTCGACGAAGCGCATCATCGCGTCCTCGGCCCGGCCGCCGACCTCCGCCGCGAGCACGCCGTAGCAGATGCCCACGGCCAAGGCGACGGCGGTGGCGATGAAGCCGACGAAAAGGGAGATCATGCCGCCTTGGAGCAGGCGCGAAAGGACGTCGCGGCCGAGGAGATCGGTGCCGAGCCAATGCGCCGAGGACGGAGCCATCGCGCTATGGGCGAGGTTCTGCTCCATGTAGGGATAAGGCGAGATCCACGGCGAGAGGAAGCAGACCGCGGAGATCGACAGAAGGAAACAGGCCGACCAGACGGCCGCACGGTCCTTCCGGAAGCGCTGCCAGCCGCTTTCGGAGGCGAAGGACTCGGCGACGGAAGGAGCCCGAGACGAGACCAGCCGCGGCGGGGCCGAGGTAGGTGACGACGGGCAGCAGCGCGTTACGCAGCGCATGCACGAACCAGACGCGCAGCGGCGGCACGCCCTTGGCCCGGGCGGTGCGGACGTAATCCAGCGAACGAACTTCCATCAGCGAACCGCGGGTGAGGCGCGCCAGCGGCGCGGCGGTGATGAGCCCCAGCGTGCAGGCGGGCAGGACGTAATGGATCGCGGAACCCCAGCCGCAGGGCGGCAGCCAGCCCAGGCCGAGCGAGAAGAGGAGCGCCAGGATCGGACCGAGCACGAACGACGGCACGCAGATGCCCACGAGCGTGAAGCCCATCGGGACGCGATCGAGCCAGCTGTTGGGCCGCGATGCGGCGAGCACGCCGACGGGCACGCCGAGCAGCACCGCGAGCAGCAAGGCGACGAGGCCGAGCGAGACGGAGACGCCGATGCGCGCGCCGATGACCTCGCGGACGGACCAGCCGGGGTACTTGATGGACGGACCGAGGTCGCCCTGCGCGAGCCGGACGACGTAGTTCCCGAGCTGGACGTAGACGGGCTGGTCGAGGCCGTAGTACTGCTCGAGTCGCGCCTTCACTTCCGCCGGCAGCGGACGATCCTTGTCGAAAGGTCCTCCCGGGACCGCGTGCGCGAGGAAGAAGGTGGCGACCACCACGACGAGCAGCACCGGGACCATCTCCAGCAGGCGACGCAGGACGTAAGCCATCAGCGATTCGTCCCGGCGGCTTTGACGCGCTTCTCGAGTTCCTCGGTCGTCGGAGCAGCCGGCAGGCCGTCCTTGCTCTTGGTCGTCCAACCCATCTTGAGGGCCATGGCCTCGTATTCCTGCGGGCTCAACGTGCCGCGCGCCTGCAGGCGCGCCTTGCGCTCATCGGTATCGTCCATGAGCCGGCGCTGCTGATCGTCGGCATCGCGCTTCGCGTTCGGCATCGCGCAACCGACGCCGAGCAGCGCGCAGGCGAACAGAAGGGCGCGGGGCAGGAACTTCATGACGCTGGTTCTATTCCGCGAGGTCGTACGGGCTCAAGCGCGTACAGGAGGATGGTCCGGCGAAACGGTGGCGGCGACGGGCGACCTGGTCGTAGAGGAAGTCGCGCAGCCCGCCCGGACAGAGACGAGCCATGAAGGCGAACAACCTCCAGCCTCCGCCGAGGGTCTGAAACAGGAGGAGCACGGCGTCCGAGCGTACTAACCTTCGGGACCCATCCCAGACGACGATCGTGCCCATGTCGCCGCCCGGGGGTTCGCCGGCGATCCGGGCGACCTCGCCTTGGTTCGGGGCGAAGATCATGGCGCCGTCGGCGTTGCGGCGGGCCAGCCAGGCCGCCGTGCCGTTGCACAGGGCGCAGGTGCCGTCGATCAGCACGAGCAGAGGCGTTTTCCGCATAGGCGGAGCCTAAGCGATGCCCCGCCGGTGTGAAGGGGCAAAAAGCCCCCTTCAGCGCCCGGAGAAAGGGCCATTAAGTCCAGCGAAAGCGCTTGTCATGGGCCTGCGGCACTGCCAAGTTGCCCATCCTGTTGGCCGGAAGGGTATCCAAGTGGCTAAAGGTCGCGGACTGTAAATCCGTTCAGCTTCGCTGTTCGTGGGTTCGAATCCCACCCCTTCCACCAGCAGGACTCATGAGGCCCCTCAAAAAGGGGCCTCTCCCTGCCCGGAGCCCTCAAATCCGCGTTGACTCCGAGGGGCACCCCCCGCTTCCCTACTCACTCACATGGCCAACATCAAAGCTAACAAGAAGAGCATCCGCCAGACCACCCGTCGCGCTGAGCACAACAGCGCGACGGGTGGTCTGGCGGATGCTCTTCTTGTTAGCTTTGATGTTGGCCATGTGAGTGAGTAGGGA
>RFRI01000126.1 GCA_009924535.1 Verrucomicrobiota bacterium | reverse complement strand
GCCACCGCGTAATCGCCGACCAACGCGACGGAAGGCACCCTCAGCGGGGACTCCGGCCGATCGAAGACACCCGCCATGAACGCACGCACGCTCTGCTCCGCCGGCGCCGGCGCGGTCCCGCGCACGCAGGCCGACAAGGCCAGGGCGACGAGCAGCAGACGGACGATGACGAAGGGGCGCATGGGTGATCAGGTCAGAAGCTGGCGTGGACGCCGAACTGGAACGAGCGTCCGGCCATCGGATAACCTGGGCGGAAGGAGTAATCCTTGTCGAACAGGTTCTCGATGGAGACGAAGGCCTCGCCGCGCTGTCCCAACCACGGCAGATGACGGCCGACGCGCAGGTTGGCGACCGTGAAGCCGTCCACCGTGCTGGTGTTGGCGGCGCCATCGGCACGCCCCTGGCTCAGCACCGTCATGCCGCTCTGCGTCTGGACGTCGACGTTGACGCTCCAGCCATCGGACTGCCAATTTGCGCCCAAGGTGACGGAGGCCGACGGAGCATAAGGCAGGTCGGACTTCGACGGGCTCAGGCGGGTGAGGCCGGCGAACAGGCTTACGCCTCCGCCCAGCCTCTGCTGGACGCTGACCTCGCCACCGTCGATCTCATAGCTGCCGAGGTTGGTCCAGGTCGGCGCCGCGACCGCCGGAGGGAATGCGAACACGTAGCGGTTGGACACGCTGTCACGGAAGATCGCCACGTCGACGGTCGTATCCTTGCCCGGCTTCCAGGTCGCGCCGAGCTCGCGGTGACCCATCTTCTCAGGGGAGAGGTTCTGGAACGTGCCCGCGATGGCCGGGATGAAGGCCGCCAGGATCTTGGCGTCGACGCCCGGGAAGTTCACGCCCTTGGAGGCGTTGGCCCGGAACGACAGGTCCTTGCCGTTCGACAGCACTGCGCCGGCATGAGGGGCGTTCTCGTCGCCATACTGGTTGTGGTGATAGGTGCGGACGCCGGCCGAAGGCGTCAGCGTCCAGCCACCGGCGAGGGCGACCTCCTGGCTGAGGCCGACATAGGGAGAGGTCAGCGTGAACGCGCCGGAATCAAAACCCAGCGAAGGCGAAGTGCCGACGATCCGGTCGACATCCAGCCCGAGGCTCAGCACGCCGCCGCGCCAGACCTTCGCCTCTTCGCGGAGACGGACGCCCGACATCTCGAAGCGGGAGGTGATCCCGGGATTCTGGATGCCTTCGCCATGGTTATCGTAGACCTTCAACGAGCCCTTGAGGCCGTCATGCTCATGGGCGAGGGTCACGGCCGCCAGCGTGCCGCTGGTGTCATACTGATTGCCCTGGTTGGCGTGCGTGCCGATATCGCCGGGGTCGCTCGCGGAGTTCTTGGCCGTCAGGGCCAGGACGCCCACGGACCAATGGTCGTTCAGCTGATAGCCGACATGGCCCATGAAGTTGACCAGACGGCCGTCGGCCGAGGCCCGATGCCCGTCGGAGCTGGCATAGCCTTGGGAGAAGGACCAGTCGACCGGGCCCTGGCGGCCGAGCACGTCGCTCTGCTCGACCCAGGTGTTGAAGCTGCCACCGGCGACCTGCGCGTCACCGCTGACGCCTTGCGCCTTGCCGGCGGCCTTCGGGGTCAGGTTGATCGCGGCGAAGGTGTTGCCGAACTCCTGCGGCTGCGGGCCCTTGTAGACGTCGATCTTGCCCATACCGTTGATCGGCAGGAGGTCGAGCAACGGATGGTTCCAGGTCGCCATGTAGAACGGGATGCCGTCGACGTAGGTCTTGATTTCCGAGCCCGGACGGCTGCTGCCCATGCCGCGCACGAAGACGGCACCGCCTTCGATGTCGCCGAACGAACCGACCGGATTGAAGCGGGAGATGCTCACGCCGGGGGTGGTGCGGAGCGCGGCGGCGAGGTCGACCGCGTTCAGGTCACGGACCTGGTCGGCGGAGACCGTGGTGACATAGCTGCCGAACAGGTCGACGGCATTGCCGTCGATGATCGGCGAAGCCGTGACGACCACCGCAGGCACGGTGGTCGGCGCAGCCGAGGAAGCCTTTGCCAGCGGATCCGCGGCGAAGGAGGGGGCGCCGAGCGAGAGCGCGGCGAGGAGGAAGGTACGGGAGAGAGGAGATTTCATGAAGGGAGGAAGGTTGGGTATGATGGATTTGGGTGCCCCACCCTCCCCCGCGTGGCTGGACGGGGCAGGATGGGACGGGATGCGCGCCCGCATGGGCGCGACTATGCGATGAAGCGAAGCCACGGGCCGGCACGAAGGGCCGGAGACCGACTCAGGCGCTCGCCTTGGGCGGGGGCACGGGCACTTCGCAGATCAGCTCCGGACAGAAGACCGAGACGACGACTTCACGAAAAGTTTCGGCTTTGCCGAGTTCCGGACCGGACAGGCGGACGGACCAGACGTCCCCATCCGGCTTCACCTTGGCCTTCACCGCATCCTGCTTGGCCAAGGGGGCCTGCTCGGCGGCCTGGCGGGCGGCGGCGGCGGCTTTGCACATCGCGCAAGGCGCATCGGCCATCGCCTTGGCGAGGGCCGCGGACGCCGTCATGGCCTGGGCGTTCTTCGCCGTCATATTGACGTAAGCAAAGACCTGCAGGAGGTCGGCGGAAACCCCGGACGCGGCCAACCAGGCGGCCAAGGCCGTCCAGGCGAGCGTGACTCGGAGAAACTTCCGCACGCTTGATTTCTGGCCGCCCCACCCTTCCGGCTCAAGTCCTTAGTCGGACAGGCGCCGGATGGCAGGACTCCTAATCGACGAGATAAGCCCTCAGAAACGACCCGTCACGGAGAGGCGGAACTGCCGCGGCTCTACGGGGTGAAAATGCACCTGGGTACTGGCTGCGGCCGCCGGCGAGACCTTCGATTCATAATAATACGCGATGTCCTGGTCTCTGCTGTTAAGCAGGTTCAGGATCTCGACGGTGGCCTGCCAGCGAGGATTGAACTGATAGCCGACCGCGGCGTTGAGGATCGTGGTCGAGCCAGAGCGGGCTTCGCCGGTCGAGATCAGGTCACGCGGCCCGAAGTAACGCAGGCGGAGCGAACCGCTCCAACCGGAGCCGTCCTTCACGGTCACGCCCGCCGAGGCGACGGTGTTGATCGACTCGGGTACGGCCCGGCCGCCATCCGCATCAGGCACGACGTACAGCGCCTGCGAGGCGGCGAGGTCGAGGTCGAAGGAGAGCCACCTGTTGGGCGTATAATAGTTGGCCCACTCCACGCCGTAGCGGTTGCTTGCGCCGGAAGGTTCGAGCTCACCGGTGTCGCCGGCGAGGACGAGTTCGGAACCGTTGCGGAGATACCAGAACGACAGCGTGCTCTGGAGATCCTTGATAGCCAAAGTGCGGATGCCGAATTCGGCTCCGCGGGCAGGCTCCAGGCCTCGCAAGGGGGTCGCGCCGCCGGAGGTCAGCGTGGTGCCGCGGGCGTCGTTGCTATGGAAGCCGTAGCCGGCCTGGAGGAAATACTCGGTCTTCTCGTAAGGCCCCCAGATCAGGCTGAGCTTGGGGCTGAAGGCGGTCGAGTTGGCCTGGCCGCTGTCGGCGGCGGAGAGGGCCGTGACGTCGGTATGCTGCACGTCGACACGGCCGCCGACCACAGTGCGGAACGTCGGCGTCCACTGCAGGCGATTCTCCACGAACACCCCGGCCTCGCCGACCGTGAAATCATCCTGGACGTTGGTGGCGGTACGGACGCGCTGGGTGGTCTTGTAAAGTCCGTTGGCGACCCAATCGTTACGGACCTGGAGTCCGAAGGTGGTCTCGGAAGACTTGCCGGCCAGGCTGCCGTAGATCGTATGACTTGCGTTGAAGCCCGCGCCCGTGCGGCGATCCGCCTGCTCGAACTGGTCGCCGTGCACCGGGTCGTTAAGGTAATAGGTGAAGTTCGAGAAGAGATCCAAGTCGTAGTGGTAGGCGTAGACCTGCAGCTTGTCCTCGGTCGACTGTCCGCGGGCATGCCATTCCGAAGAGAGGGAGAGGTAGCGCGAATCACCACCATTGGACGCATCCATGTTGCCGAAGGCAGAAAGCGCCCCGGACGCGACCAGTGACTCCGGAATCTGGTCGCTGGAGTTCCACTTTCCCTGGTAGCCGCGCAGCGTGACGCTGCTGCCATCCTTAGCGTCGCCGCGGGACCAAGTGAGCTGACCGTTGAACTTATGATAATCATCGGGCATCAGCCAAGGGCCGTTCTCCTGCGAGACCTGGATGCCGTAAAGCAGGTTGCCCGCGGAGAGCTTCTTCGAGTCGGCGAAGACGAGACGTCCGTAGCCATAGGAACCGGCTTCCATGACGAGCAAGGCGTTCGGCAGGGTCTTGTAGAAGTCGAGGTAGGCCGCGCCGGCCGTACCGAAGTCGCCGGTCTGGGCGAAGTAAGGGCCCTTCTGATAGTTCACCCGTTCGACGAGCTCGGGGATGACGACGTTCATGTCCGCGTAGCCCTGACCGTGGGCATGCGAAGGCATGTTCAGCGGGACGCCGTCGAGGAAGGTCGCGAAGTCCGTGCCGTGGTCGAGGTTGAAGCCGCGGAGGAAATACTGGTTGGCCTTACCGCCGCCCGCGTGCTGGGTGATGATCAGGCCCGGCACGGTCTCGAGCAGTTCGCCGGCGCGCAGGATCGGGCGCTCGGCCAGCTGCACGGCGCCGGTCACGCCGATCGTCGCGGAATCGGCCACCCCGAGCAGGCTGTCCTGACGGCCCGTGACGACGACGGCCGGGAGCACCTGCGCTGGCTGCGCGGCGGTGGGCGCCGGAATGGCGGGCGGAGCGGCGTCGGCGAACAGGCGGACCGACGAGCAGGCGAGCAGGAAGGCGAGGCTGGCTTTCATGTCGCCAGCAAAACACCCCCCCTCTCGTGTTCAAGCCTACTTGCCTGCCTTCTCGGCGTTCAGCTTGTTGAGCAGGTCCGTGCGCTCGTTGAGCAGGCGCACGACCTCGTTACGGTCGTCGACGACTTTCTTGAAGGCCTCGTTGAGGCGGCGGATCCCGTCGTTCTGCTCGGCGATGACGGTGTTCTGCTTCCGGATGGAGTCGTTTTGCTTGGCGATCGCCTCCTTCGCCGCGCCGAGGTCGGCCTTGGCCTGGAGCAACCCGGCCTCGGCTTGGCGCAACGCGGTCGTCGCCTTGAGTGTGTCGTTCTTGAGCCCGGCTTCCGCCTTCTTGAGTTCGGTAACGCGCGTTTCCAGCGTCCGGATCTCACTCGCGTAGGTATCGGCAAGTTTGGCGGCATCGAAGGCCTTCTTCTC
>RFRI01000125.1 GCA_009924535.1 Verrucomicrobiota bacterium | reverse complement strand
GTCGAGACCTCCAATGCCGGACTCAACGAACTGCGCGGCTCCCTCAGCGAGACCGACGCCTCCGTCGAATCCGAAGACCGCGTCCTTTCCGTCGACCGTGATCGCCTGCGCATCGCCGACACTCGCCTCAAGGGCCTCGAAGTCTCTCTCGCCGAGCAGACCTCCCAGTGCGGTTTCATCGTCGAGAAGATCCAGGCCGACCATCAGCTCGATGTCTCGGAGGTCGACTGGCGCCTGCAGCTCTGGCTGTCCGACGGCGAACCCGAAGGTATTGCCAGCTTCGACGACCTTGAAGAGACCGACGAGGAAGGCTCCCGCCCGGCCCCCAAGGCCGTCGTCCGCCGCGGCGAACCCACCGCCGAGGACCTCGCCTCGATGGAGTCCGCCGACTGGCCGCCCCTCGTCCGCGAGATCGCCGAACTGCGCGACCGCATGGCCGGCATGGGGTCCGTGAATCTCGTCGCCGTCGAGGAATATTCCTCCCTGCGCGACCGCCATGACTTCCTTACCAAGCAGAGCGACGACCTTTGGAAGGCCAAGGAAGAGCTCACCAAGGCGATCGAGGAGCTCAACCAGACCTCGCTCAAGCTCTTCACCGACACCTTCGAGCAGGTGCGCAAGAACTTCAAGTTCACCTTCGAGCGTCTCTTCGTCGGCGGTACCGCCGACCTTGCGATGGTCGTGGCCGAAGACCCGCTCGAAAGCGGCATCGAGATCATCGCCCAACCTCCGGGCACCAAGCTGCGCGGCATCTCCCTGCTTTCCGGCGGCCAGCGCACCATGACCGCCGTCGCGTTGCTCTTCGCCATCTATATGGTGAAGCCCTCGCCGCTGTGCGTGCTCGACGAGCTCGACGCCCCGCTCGACGACGCCAACGTGAACCGCTTCACGGACATCATCCGCGAGTTCACCCGCTTCTCCCAGTTCCTGGTGATCACCCATAATAAGCGTACCGTCTCGGCGGCCGACGCCATCTTCGGCGCGACCATGCAGGAGAAGGGCGTCACCCGCCTGTTCTCGATGCGTTTCAATAAGGAACGCGACGAGGCGGAACCGAATCAGCCAGGTGGCGGGTTCACCATGGCCCGCTGAGGTCGCTTGCATTGGGCGGTCCGAGGGTTAGGATGTCGGGGTCATGCTCCGTCATCTCACCGCGCTTGTCCTCTTGCCGGCCATGGCTCTCGCCGGCGTGTCCTTCGAGACCGATGTCCGTCCGATCAACCGCGCCGCGCCCGGCGCCAGCTATGCCGACATGCTGTCCCGGATCATGCCGGCCGTCGTCAGCATCCGCACCGCCGAAGTCATTCCTCAGGCCGTCCTGGACCGCTACCGTGGTCGCATCGACAAGGACAAGGTCCTGAAGGATGAGAAGACGGGCGAGACGCTCATGCCGACCGGACTGGGCTCGGGCACGATCATCCATCCCGAAGGCTTCGTCATCACCAACCGACACGTCGTGATGAAGGCCGACCGCGCTACCGTCTCCGATACCGTCATCGTCCAGTTGCAGGACCGCCGGGAATTCCGCGCCAGGGTGCTCGGCGTCGACGCCGGCAGCGATATCGCCGTGCTGAAGATCGAAGGACGCAACCTGCCGTTCGCCAAGTTCGCCGACAGCGAGAAAGCCCGCGTGGGGGATGTCGTCTTCGCCATCGGCAATCCGCTCGACGCCGGCATGACGGTGACCTCCGGCATCGTCTCCGCGCTCGGACGTTCGGGCAAGCAGGGGATGGGCATGGCGTTCGAGGATTTCATCCAGACCGACGCCGCGATCAATCCAGGCAATAGCGGCGGGCCTCTCATCGACTTCGAAGGGCGACTCCTGGGCATGAACACCGCGATCAAGTCCGGCACCGGCGGCAACATCGGCCTGGGCTACTCGATTCCGTCCAACCTCATCATTTCCGTCGCCTCCGACCTCGCCAACGGCGGTAAGGTCGTCCGCGGGCTCATCGGCGTCCAAGGCGAAGACCTTTCCCTCGCCGAAGCCACCAAGTTGAACCTCGGCAAAAACGGCGCCGTCCGCGTCTCGCTTATCAGCGATGGCCTTCCGGCCGCGAAGGCTGGCCTCAAGGTCGGCGATATCATCGTCGCCCTGGACGGTAAGCCGTTCGAGAACTGGAATGAGCTCCGTCTGGCGATCTCGCGCCACAAGCCAGGCGAGACCCTGATGGTTAATTTCATCCGCGAGGGGCGGGGCTCGTTGGCACGCGTGACTGTCGCCGAGCGTACTCCCGACCGCTGAGCATGCGGGCGCTCTCCACATTCCGCAATCTCACCGGCGGCCGCATTCCGCCGCTGACCCGCACCGCGTTGCTTTGCGGCCTCGGACTTTTCCTGCTTACCTTGCTCGTCTTCAAGCCAGGGGCGGGCGGCAACGATCCGGCGCAGCCCTTGATGAACGGGGTACGCTTGGTGGCGCCGGGCGACGCTCGCACCGAAAGCGTCGTCCTTTTGGACACCTCCGCCGTCTATTTCCCTTCCAAGCCCGCCTCGGGAGGGGCAGGGCGCTCGGAGGTCGGGCAGCCTGAGGACGCCCCCTTCGCGAAGTCCGCGCCCGTCTTGCAGTTCGACCCCTCCCGGCCGCTCGGGAAGGAATCTACCCTCCAGGTGCCGCGTTGGGATTCCCCCTCTCCGTCAAAGGCGATTCCCTTGGCCGAGGCTGCCCCCTTTACGACCTTCGGTGCCCAGAGCTATTCGGGCCAAGGACTAACCTCGCGAGCCGCATTTTTCGAAATTTACCAATTAGGTGGGGGAATTAAGCCTATTATTAGTGGGAAAATAACCCATTTTAATGGTAAAAATGGATTTAAAGATGATTTAATATCTAAAAATGCCCCATTTAAGTCAGTATTTGAGGTGATTCTGAGTGTGGATTCCTTTGGGAAGGTCCCACTCGGAAGTGAAATGAGACTTTCTGGCTCAAAGGATCTCGATGAGGCCATCCGGCGCTGGGCGTCGGGTACCGATTGGGCGGGGCAACTTCCCCCGGGGGCATACCGGCTGATCGTCGGCCCTTAGGCGTGCCTAGAAGGGGTGTAAAACCCTTGCAAAAATCCGCTTGACGGTGGGGTTTTGGATGGTCATTCAAACCCTTCCCTTCGCGTCATCTGTACGTCGACGGTTCGCCCCTGTAGCTCAGTTGGCAGAGCGCGTCCTTGGTAAGGACGAGGTCGCTGGTTCAAATCCAGTCGGGGGCTCCATCACTTTCCACACACCAAACCTAACCACCTCCTCACCACCAAAACCATGGCCAAAGAGAAGTTCAATCGCACCAAGCCTCACGTCAATGTCGGCACCATCGGCCACATTGACCATGGCAAATCGACCACCACCGCCGCTATCGTGGCCGTGCAGGCCCGTCGTGGCCTGGCCGAGAACAAGTCCTACGCGGAAATCACCAAGGGTGGTACCGTCCGTGACGCCACCAAGACCGTGACCATCGCCGCCTCGCACGTCGAGTACGAGTCCATCAACCGTCACTACGCCCACGTCGACTGCCCGGGCCACGCCGACTTCGTCAAGAACATGATCACCGGCGCCGCCCAGATGGACGGTGCGATCCTGGTCGTCTCCGCTGCTGACGGCGTCATGCCCCAGACCAAGGAGCACATCCTCCTCGCCCGCCAGGTCGGCGTGCCGAAGATCGTCGTCTGGCTCAACAAGGTCGACCTTTCCGAGCCTGACCTGATCGACCTCGTCGAGATGGAAGTCCGCGACCTCCTCAACAAGTACAACTACGAAGGCGACACCGCCAAGATCGTCCGTGGCTCCGCCACCGCCGCTCTCGAAGGCACCCCGGAAGGCGAGCAGTCCATCCAGGATCTCCTGGCCGCTCTCGACTCGGAGATCGCCGAGCCTAAGCGCGAAACCGACAAGCCCTTCATGATGTCCGTCGAAGACGTCTTCTCCATCACCGGCCGCGGCACCGTCGCTACGGGTCGTATCGAGCGCGGCGTCATCAAGGTCGGCGAAGAAATCGAAATCGTCGGTCTCCGCGACACCCTCAAGACCACCGTCACCGGCGTCGAAATGTTCCGCAAGGAGCTCGACCAGGGCCAGGCTGGCGACAACGTCGGTCTCCTCGTCCGCGGCATCGAAAAGAGCCAGATCGAACGTGGCCAGGTGCTCGCCAAGCCGGGTTCCATCAAGCCTCACACCGTCGCCAAGGCCCAGATCTACGTCCTCAAGCAGGATGAAGGTGGCCGCCACACTTCGTTCGCCAACAACTACCGCCCCCAGTTCTTCTTCGGTACTTGCGATGCCACCGGCACCGTGATCCTCCCGGAAGGCGTGGAAATGGTGATGCCTGGCGACAACGTCACGATCACGATCGAGCTGCAGAAGCCTGTCGCGATGGAAAAGGGCCAGCGCTTCGCTCTCCGCGAAGGTGGTAAGACCATCGGCGCCGGCCAGATCCTCGAAATCACCAAGTGATTTCCTGACCAAAAACGACCTACTACGGTGCCGAGGCCCCCTTAAAAGGGCCCCGGCATTCGTCTCTTTAACCACCAGTACAGGACGGTAGCTCAATTGGCAGAGTAGCGGTCTCCAAAACCGTTGGTTGTGGGTTCGACTCCCTCCCGTCCTGCCACTCTCACCACATCACCACCAGCACCATGTTCAGCTTCCTCGGACGCCTCCGCGCTTTCTGGAACGAGACCATCACCGAGGTCTTCGTCAAGGCTTCGTGGCCCACCGCCAAGGAGCTCGCCGACTCCACGCTGGTCGTCATCGCCGCCGTCGCCCTCCTGGGCGCCGTCGTCTTCCTCTGCGACTTCTCCCTCTCCAACTTCGTCCAGTTCGCGACCAAACTCGTGCGCTGACCCCCCATGTCCTCTCCCTCTGATTTCCGCTGGTACACCCTCCAGACCCTCTCGAACAACGAGAGCAAGGTGAAGCGCCTGCTCGACAAGGCCATCAAGGACGAGGAGATGGGCGACTTCGTCGCCGAGATCCTGATGCCGGTGAAGACCGTCAAGGACTTCCGTAACGGGAAGAAGCGCGAGAGCGAGATGAAGCTCTATCCCTCGTACCTCTTCGTCCGCGCCCGCCTCTTCGACGACGAAGGCTCGCTGCTTGAAGCTCCTTGGAGCTTCCTCCGCAAGACCGACGGCGTCATCGGCCTCATCGGCGGACAGAACCCCGTCGCGCTTAAGACCGAGGAGATCAACACGATCCTCCAGCAGGTCGCCGACGCCGCGGACAAGGTCGTCCCGAAGATC
>RFRI01000124.1 GCA_009924535.1 Verrucomicrobiota bacterium | reverse complement strand
CGACGACCTGACGGGCCACGAGATGGCCGACCTTATCGGGAGCCGCGATGCCTTCGAGCAGGTCGCAGGTGGCGTCGGTGCCATCCGAATCCATCGCCACGGAGCCACGCAGGAAAAACTTGGTGAGGTCGGGCGTCGTGAGCACCTCGTGCGCGTCGGCGACGAACTCCACGTTCTTGCCGCCGGTCGAGGTCATGAAGAGACGAGGACGCGTCGCGCCGGCGCCGCCCGACAGCGTGAGCAGGCGGGGCCGACCGGCCAAGGCGTCCCTGGTCAGCACTTCCTCGATCTGGACGGCCGGCGTGAGATCGATGCGTTCGGCGGCGCAACGCAGGCCAGGCTGGGAGTAGCGGACGTGTCCGGACAGGATCGCCTTGTTGAGCTCGTACTCGGAAGTCTTCTTCGGTTTGGGCGTCGCGAAAGCCACCATCTGGTCCGACTCGGTGGTGATCGTGCCGGCGACATAACGGACCGCGCCCATCATCTCGACCTGCATGGCGCCCTCTTCGGTGACGACCACGACCTGGTTGGCCTCGGCCAAGCCGGGAGCCGCGCCGATTTCGCCCGCGGGCAAACGGATGGCGGCCCGGATGCCGGGGCCGGAACGGATCTCGATGCGATCCTTCAGCGCATCGGTACGGATCGAGAATCCGGCGGCCTCCAAGCCGCGGGCTTCGCGGATGCGAGGCAAACCCTCCAGATCGAGGATGCGTTTCGCGCGATCCCAACGGGCCTTGCCGGATTCGAACTGGTTGCCCTCGAGCCGGCCCTTCACGCCGCCTTCGGCGACGAGCACGCTCGCGCCGTCACGCGCTTCGGAGGCGACCAACCGACGGGCCGTGAGATGAGATTGGGCCGAAAGGAACGAGGCGTTGTCCTGCACTTCGACCTGGGAATCACCCGTAGCGGCATCGCGGCGGATCGTGACGAGCTCGCCGGCGAGATCGGCCGGCTCCTGCTGCTTGCGCCGCAGGTGGAGCT
Source organism: Verrucomicrobiota bacterium (assembly GCA_009924535.1). Classification (GTDB taxonomy): domain Bacteria; phylum Verrucomicrobiota; class Verrucomicrobiia; order Opitutales; family UBA953; genus UBA953. Next base: position 4,253 of record RFRI01000124.1, on the reverse strand, counting down.
GCACCTGCTTGCCGTCGCCGGCGTAGAGCTGCGTCACGCCGAGCTTAGGCTGATGACGTAGGCGCTGCGCGGAGGCCTTCAGCTCAGGCTCCTCGAGTTCGACATGCCCGATGAGTTCGGCGGAGTCGTCCTTGGGATCGAAAGTCGCGCTGTCGCCGCGCAAGGTCTGCTTGTCGAGCACGCGGACGACGCGCCCCAAGGCGACGACGGAGCGGCAGGCGGCGTCGCCGCCGGGCCCGTCGCTGACGAGACATTCAAGCCGCTCGCAGGTGGTGCGCTCGCCGAAACGTTCGGCGACCACGCCGCCCTGGAAGACCATCAACGTGCCGCCTTCGACGGGAGAGGCGTCCAGGCGGGGTGCGCGCAGACGCAGGCGCCGGGACAGCGGCTTGGCGAGGTCAAGCTCGGCCACGACGTCGGCGAGGATCGCGAAGCTGTCGCCCTTGGGCGTCGAACGCCAGCTCCAGCCCTTGCCGGTCAGGTTGAACGCCGGGGAGGAAGACTGGACGGGGCCGATGCCTTGCGCCGCGCGACGAGCCGGGACCATCGTGCCGTTAGGGCTCGTGAAGACGGCGTACGGCTTGCCGCCGCGCAACGACTGCACCTTGATGACATCCATATCCCAGACGCCGGGCTCGGCGGTCGGACGCATGAACTTGGCGGTCGCCTCCCAGATCTTCTCCGCCTTCTCATCCTCGGAAAAACCGGAGAAGGAACCACCGACGACCTGGCGGAAAGAGACCTCTTTCTGCTGCGCCATGGCTCCCACGGCCAGGAAGAGGCAGAGAAGGAAGGCTCGCATGGCCTTATGACATCCAGCGGCGAGGGCTAATCAAGCGATTATGCCTTCGGCGCCCGCGGAAACGGCCGATCGGAGACGAAGGCAGGCATTTCGGCGGAGGCCAGGACCTCGCCGACGACGAGCGGATATCCCGCCAGGAATTCAGCGGCCGGAAGCATCTTGCCTCCGGGTCGTTGCAGATGGGTGACGATCAGCACGCCTTGACCGCAGGCGATGCGGACGCCGGAACGATCGGCCGCGAGGATGGTGCCGGGCGCGGCGGGCGCGGCGGAGTCGTCGGCCGTCGCGGCGCCGACCTTGATCAAGGCGGCGCGATGGTCGAACGTGGAACCCGGCCAGCCTTCGACGGAAAGGATCCGCTGACGCAGCCCGGCGGCGGGCTGACGAAAATCCAGAGGCGCATCGGCGCGGGTCAGACGACGGGCGAAAGTGACCTTGGCCTCATCCTGCGGAATCGCGACCGAAGTCCCGGCCAGTACCGCGGGCAGGGAGGACGCAGCGAGAGAGCCGGCGAGGAGACCCAGACGGGCGCGCAGGGCCGCCCTGCCCTCGCCGGGTCGGATCGCCGTCCGCACCGAGGCGTGGATAGGGCCGGCATCGAGCTTACGCACGACCTGCTGAAGCGAGACGCCGGTCTCAGCCAGACCGAGCGCCAGGGCGCCCTCGACGGGCGTGGCGCCGCGGAGTTCAGGGAGAAGCGAGCCGTGGAAATTGACGAAACCGAGGCGCGGAGCCGCGAGGAAATCCTCCTTCAGCAGCTGCCCGTAGGCCATCACCACGCCGAGGTCGGCCCGCAAGGAGGCGAGCTGAGCCGCGTCGGCGGCTTCGAGTTTTTCCGGCTGCAGGAGCGTCAGGCCTTCGGTACGAGCCCACGCGGCCACCGGATTAGGCCGCACCTCCTGACCACGTCCGGCGGGACGGTCAGGCTGGGAATACACGGCCACCACTTCGGTGTCGGGCAAGGCGCGGGCCGCGGCGAAAGCCGGGAGCGCGATCTCATCCGAACCAAGCAGGACCAATCTCCGCGGCATGCTTTACTTGCGGGCCTGACGCGCGGCGCGACCCTTCAGCGAGCGCGGCTTATCCCAGCGGGTGAAGGATTTCTTGCGGACCGGAGCGTTCTTGCTGCGCGGATTCTTGGACTTACCGAGGCGCGGACCGGACGGACCGATGGCCTTCTTCGGAGCGGACTCGAGGACGGCCTTGCCAGCCACCTTGGCCAGGGGCTTGCGGGCTTCGCCTTCGATTTCGGTCATCGGGGAGCCCGCGGCGGCGCCAGGACCTCCGGCACGACGGCCCGTCTGCTTCGGCTTGCCGACGATATCCAGGAAGAGCGGTACGCCCGAGAGGTCGAAGCTCTCATGCACGCCCTTCACGAGGAAGCGCTGATAGGCGTCCTCAAGGCGTTCCTCGGAGTTGCAGAAGAGGCGGAAACGGATCGGGCGCTTCGAGATCTGCGTCACGTAGTAGCACTTGAAGCGCTTGCCGGAGACCATGCGCGGAGGACGCTTGATCATCAGGTCCTGCACCACGCGGTTCAGGCGACCGGTGGAGATGGCGGTGCCGGCGCGGACGAAGACGCCTTCGGCGGCGTCGAGCATGTCCTCGGCGCGGAGACCGGTCTGGGCGGAGACGAACAGGATCGGCGGCTCGGGCAGGAAGAAGAGCTCACGGCGGATGGCCGAGCGGAACTTGGCGCGGAATTCCTCTTCGTCCTCGAAACCATCGATGTTCTTGTCGCGGAAGGCCTTCTTAGCGAGGTCCCACTTATTGACCACGAGGACGATGCCGCAACCGAGGAGCGCGAGTTCGCCCGCGAGCTGCTTGTCGATACGGGTCACGCCTTGGCCGGCATCCAGCACGAGGAAGACCACATCGGTCTCGGCGAGGATCTCGTCGGAACGGACCTGCGAGTAGAAATCGAGGGTGTCGCGTTTGTTGGCGGTGCGACGACCGGCGGTATCGACGAGCGAGAACTTGGCGAAGGAACCATCGGCCTTGGTGCGGGAAAGCCCGGCGCGGACAGGGTCGCGGGTGGTGCCGGCGACTTCGCTGACAATCAGGCGGGAGGCGCCGAGGAGGCGGTTGCCGAGCGAGCTCTTGCCGACGTTCGGTCGACCGGCGAGGGCGAGGCGGATCGGGCGCGGGCCTTCTTCGCGCGGGGTCGTCGGTTCAGGTCCGAGGTGTTTGATGATCAGCGCCTGCAGCTGCGGGATGCCGCGGCCGTGTTCGGCGGAGATCAGGAGCGGCTCGCCGAAACCGAGGGCGAAGAACTCGGACATCAGTCCATCGCGTTCTTCGGTGTCGGCCTTGTTGGCGACCACGATGACCTTCTTGCCGGCCTGGCGAAGCATGGCGGCGACCTCGAGGTCGAGGGCGGTGCAGCCTTCGGAAGCGTCGACGACGAGGAGCACGAGCGCAGCGGCGGCGAGGGCGAAATCGACCTGCTCTTCCACGGCGTCAGCGATGAGCTTAGGCGTCAGCTCGGCGCGATACAGGCCGATGCCACCGGTATCCATCAAGGTGTAGCGACCCTCGAAGATGTCGGAAGTGATGAGGTCGCGCGTGACCCCGGGCTGATCGTGCACGATCGAGATGCGGCGGCCCACCAGACGGTTGAAGAGGCGGCTCTTGCCGACGTTGGGACGGCCCACGATGGCTACCGCGCGCGAAATTTCTGTGTTCCGTTCCATGGGAGGACAGTCGGGGCTACCCGCCCGCCTAGCAAGCAAGGATGCGTCAGCGACGCGGGATGGTGTCCAGGAAGCGGGCGATGCGCTCGCCGGCCTCATGGATCTTCTCGTAGCTGGTCGAGAAGGACGCACGGCAGAAACCGGCGCCGGCGGCGCCGAAGGCCGTACCCGGGACCATGGCCACCTTCTGCTGCTCCAGGAGCTTCTGGGCGAAGGTCATGGAGTCCATGCCCGTCGAGGTGATGTCCGGGAAGGCGTAGAAAGCCCCGCGCGGGAGATGGCACTTCAGGCCGAGCTCGTTGAAACGGCGGACGATGAAGTCACGGCGTTCGCGATACTTGTCGCGCATATGGAGCATCGAGTCGCGGCCGTTGCGCAGGGCTTCGACGGCGGCTTCCTGGCTCATGATGGGAGCGCACATGATGCCGTATTGATGCACCTTGAGCATGCCGTCGATGACGGCGGCGGGACCGCAGGCGTAGCCAATACGGAAGCCGGTCATGGCGAAAGCCTTTGAGAAACCGTGCAGGAAGACCGTACGCTCGCGCATGCCGGGTAGCGAGGCGATGGAGACGTGGTCGCCTTCGAACGTGAGTTCGGAGTAGATTTCGTCGGAAGCAACCAGGAGGTCCTTCTCGATGGCGAACTTGGCGATGGCCTCGAGCTTGGAACGGTCGGCGGTGCCGCCGGTCGGGTTCGTCGGAAAATTCAGGATGAGCAGTTTGCAGCCCGGCTGCCAGGCGGCGCGGAGGGCGGCC
>RFRI01000123.1 GCA_009924535.1 Verrucomicrobiota bacterium | reverse complement strand
GTCGTAGGCGAGCGGCTTGGCATGGCAACGACCACCGTAGGCGGCGAAGACGACATCGAGCAGACCGAGGCCGGCGAGGACCATCGGACGGCGGGCGACCACGCGCGCACGGGCGCGGGCGGCGCCGGCGAGCAGGGCCGCGGACGGGTCGCCGGTGCGGAGCGGGCGTTCGGCGAGACCGAGGCCGGACAGGTCTTCGTCGCGAGCGAACTCGGCGAAGCGGAGCAGCCACGACCGATCCAGTTCGTCCCAGCGGAGACGGCGGATGAGTCGGTCGGTCTGGCCGGGGTCGCGCGGCATGGTTTGACCTTATGACCCGACCCCTGTCGGGCAAGGGGCTTAACGGAAGAACTCCTTGAACTTCGCCCGCCAGGATTCGGAGACCGGCGCGGCTTCGTCGCCGCAGGTGGCGGCATAGGCCTTGAGGGCGTCCTTCTCCTTATCGGTCATCTTCTTCGGCACGTCGATGTCGACGCGGACGAGCAAGTCGCCGGAGGTCGAACCGCGGAGCGGAGGCATGCCTTCGCCGCGGAGGCGGAAGATCGTGCCGCCCTGGGTGCCGGCGGGGATGTTCAGCGTGGTCTTCCCCTTGAGCTTCGGGACGACGATCTTGCCGCCGAGGGCGGCGATCGAGAATTTCACCGGCACGCTGCAGGCGAGATCGTTGCCGTCCCGCTCGAAGAGCTGGTGATCCGTGACGCTGATGTAGACGTAGAGGTCGCCTGCGGAAGCGCCGCGGCGGCCGGCCGAACCGTTGCCGCTGGAGCGAAGCTTCGTGCCCGTGTCGACGCCGGGAGGGATGCGCAGGCTGACGGTGGATTCGGCGACCGTGCGGCCTTCGCCGGAGCAGGGCTTGCAGGGCTTGTCGATGCGTTCGCCTTGGCCGCCGCAGGAAGGGCAGACCTGGCGCATCTGGAAGAAACCGTTCGAACGGACGACCTGACCTTGGCCGCCGCAGGTGGGGCAACGGCTCTTCTTGGAGCCCGGCTCGGCGCCGGAGCCGGCGCACTTCGCGCAGGCGACGTGCTTACGATAAGGAATCTTCCGTTCGACGCCTTCGGCGGCTTCCTCGAGCGTGATCTTCAGGTCGACGCGCAGGTCTTCGCCGGCGTCATCCTGGCTCTCGCTGGCGCCACCGCCGAAACCGCCGAAACCGCCGCCACCGAACATCTGCTCGAAGATATCCCGCGGGTCGGCGCCGCGGAAGCCACCGCCGGCCTGACCGCGACCGGCGCCCGCACCCATGTTGGGATCGAACGCCGCTTCGCCATGCTGGTCGTAGAGCTTACGCTTCCCCTCGTCGCCGAGGATCTCGTAGGCGCGCGAGACTTTCTTGAATTTCTCCTCGGCCTCCTTGTTGCCCGGATTGCGGTCCGGATGGAACTCCATCGCCTTCTTGCGATAAGCCTTCTTGAGCTCTTCGGCGGACGCGGACTTCGCGACGCCCAGCAGCGTATAATAGTCGTCAGCCATCGGGAAAAGTTACTTGGCGGCGCCGGAGGAGACGAAGACGGCGGCCGGGCGGAGGACGCGGTCGTGGAGCAGCCAGCCGGAGCGGGCGACGCGCAGGACCGTGCCCTCGGCGACATCGGCGCTCGGCTCCGAGCCCACGGCTTCGTGACGGGAAGGGTCGAACGGCTGCCCGACCGGACTGACCTCGACGAGGCCTTGGCCGGAAAGGATCGAGCGGAGCTGGCCGACCGCCATGCGGAAACCTTCGGCGACGGCGCGCCCGTCAGTCTGCTTCGCCGCGGACTCGAGGCCCAGGTTGAGCGAATCGAGGGCGGGGAGCAGGTCTTCGAGCAGGCCGGACGTGGCGTACTTGCGGAGCTCGATGCCTTCGCGATGGTGGCGACGCTGCTGGTTCTGCTGGTCGGCGTGGGCGCGCAGCACGGTGTCCTTGAGGAGGGCGACCTGGCCTTCGAGCTCGGCGATACGGGTCGCGGCGTCGGGCTGGAGCGGTTCGGAGGAAGGGTTGGGTTCGGTCATGAGATTATTTTTCGCCGAGAAGTTTCTCGGTCACGGATCTGCGGAGGCGTTCGCGGGCGAGGTCGAGCAGGAGTTCCGGCTGCTGCTGGGCGGCCGCCTGCACGGCCTGCGTGCCCATGGGGCGGGAGACTTTCTCGTCGAAGTTGCGCTCGGAGATGTCACGGGCCTCGAAGACGTAATTGAAGGCCTGGTCGACGACCACCTGGCGCTGTTCGGTGCCGTCGCCGGAGATGACCGTAATGCGGTCGACGCGGACGCGCAGGTGCTTGATAAGGAACGGCTGCTTGGCGGCGGGCTTGCCAGGTGCCGGGGCCGGCGCTTCGCCGCCGGGAGCGGCCTTGATCCCGTTGAAGATATCCTTCGCGTTGTTGTCCTTCAGGAAGTCCGCCTTGCCGACGATCGTCAGATGCTCGATATCGAGTTCCGCGTCATTGACGACCTGGCTGCCACCCTCGAAGAACGTCAGCGGGTCGAAATCGATGGCGAGCCGACGGATCTTGAGGAAATCCTTCTCGGACCAGCGGGTCGGGTTGGTGACCGTCAGGCCCGAGTAGGCCAGGCGCCCCGCAAAGAGGTTGGTGTCATTGGTGTCGACCGCCAGATGGGCGCCGGACTTCGTGGCGAGGGAGGAGTCGAGCAGCTTGGGGGAGAAGCGGCCCATGGCCCAGATGCCCAGCAAGCCCACCATCACCAGGAACAGCGCCACGCCGCAGAGCGTCGCGAGAAGCTTGCGGAGGGCGGAGCCGAGGCGGGTGCTCTTGGAGGGGACGGACATCGAAGGACGCTGAAATCGAGCAGTAGGCGTGCCACGGAGCAGGGTCAACGGTGGAGGCGAAAAGCAGGGTTTACGGCTGATTTTCTCGGATGGCCGCCGCAGGGGCGGTCGACCGCGGCGGGCAGGCGGGTCCTTCTGTCCCGGAGGTGAGACGCTCCCGTGGTGACCGTTGAAGCCGGCCGGACGGGGGCGAGGTAATGCTTGCGGAGGGGCGTAGGGTGGGCTTCCTCCATACTCCAATGAGTCAGGAAGCCGCCAAATTGATGCTCGGTCTGCCTAAGGGCAGCCTGGAAGAGGCCACTCTCCAGCTGTTCGCACGCGCCGGGTTCCCTGTCGCCAAGAGCAGCCGCTCTTACCGCCCCTCCTTCGATGATCCCGCCCTCGACGGCCGCTTCATCCGCGCCCAGGAAGTCGCCCGTTATGTCGAGCATGGCTTCTTCGACTGCGGCCTCACCGGGCAAGACTGGGTCCAGGAAAATAACGCCGACGTCGTGCAGGTCTGCGAACTCATCTATAGCCGCGCCTCCGCCCAGAAGTCCCGCTGGGTCCTCTGCGTGCCCGAAGCCTCCCCGGTCCAGACGGCCAAGGACCTCGCCGGCAAGCGCGTCGCCACCGAACTCGTCGAGACCACCCGCCGCTGGTTCAAGGCCCAGGGCGTCGAATGCGAAGTCGAATTCTCCTGGGGCGCCACCGAAGTGAAGGTGCCGGAGCTCGCCGACGCCATCGTCGACATCACCGAGACCGGCTCCTCGATCAAGGCCAACAAGCTGCGCATCGTCGCCCAGCTGATGGAGACCACCACCGTCCTCGTCGCGAACAAGGCCGCCTGGGCCAATCCCGCCAAGCGCGCCAAGATCGAACAGATCGTGCTCATGCTGCAGGGCGCCCTCGCCGCGCAGCACATGGTCGGCCTGAAGTTCAATCTCCCGAAGGCCAAGCTCGACCAGGTCGCCGCCGCCCTCCCCGCCCTGCGCAACCCGACGGTCTCCCCGCTGAGCAATCCCGAGTGGATCGCCGTGGAGACGATCATCGACGCCCGCCAGGCCCGCGAGTTCATCCCGACCCTCAAGGCCGCCGGCGCCGAGGGCATCGTGGAGTATCCCATCAACAAGCTCGTCTACTGAGGACCCCGTCATGGCTGACTCCGTCCGCGTCGGTCTCATCCAGCTCACCGCCGAGGACACGCCGGCGGCGAACGTCCGGAAGACCCTGCCCCGCATCGAAGAAGCGGCGGCCAAGGGCGCCAAGATCATCGGCCTGCAGGAGATGTTCACGACGAAGTATTTCTGCATCAACCAGGACCCGAAGCACTTCGACCTCGCCGAGCCGATCGAGACCGGACCCACGGTGACCGAACTCGCGAAGGCCGCGAAGCGCCTCGGCGTAGTCATCGTCGCCCCGCTCTTCGAGGCGCGCGGCAGCGAAGTCTACCACAACACCGCGGCCGTCATCGACGCCGACGGCACCGTGCTCGGCAAGTACCGCAAGATGCACATCCCGCAGGATCCGGGCTTCGAGGAAAAATTCTACTTCACGCCGGGCGACCTCGGCTTCCGCACCTGGAAGACCGCGCACGGCGACATCGGCGTGCTCATCTGCTGGGACCAGTGGTACCCCGAAGCCGCGCGCCTCACCGCGCTCGGCGGCGCGCAGATCCTTTTCTACCCGACCGCCATCGGCTGGTTGCCCGAAGAGAAGGCCGCCCTCGGCCACGCGCAGCATAACGCCTGGGAAACCGTCCAGCGCGGCCACGGCGTCGCCAACGGCTGCTACGTCGCCGCGACGAACCGAGTCGGCACCGAAGGCCGCACCCAGTTCTGGGGCCAGAGCTTCGTGTCCGATCCGTACGGCGAGATCGTCGCCCGCGCCTCGATCGAGAAGGAAGAAGTCCTCCTGGCCGACTGCGACCTGGCGAAGCAGCGGGAGTTCCGCCGCATCTGGCCGTTCTTCCGCGACCGCCGCATCGACGCCTACGGCGACCTGACGCGCCGTCTGCGCGACTGACCTTCCGCATGTCCACGCCACGCTCCCTCGGATTCCGCATGCCTGCGGAATGGGAACCCCAGTCCGCCACGTGGCTGTCCTGGCCGTCGAACACCGCGCTCTGGCCCGGCCACTACGGCCTCATCCCCGCGAAGTTCGCGGAGTTCGCCGCGGCGATCTCGAAGTTCCAACCGGTGAAGATCAACGCCGCCGGCAGGCTGCGCGCCGAAGCCGAGCGTGAGCTCAAGGAAGCCAAGGCCGACCTTTCCGTCATCGAGCTGACCGACATCGCCACCGACGACGTGTGGTGCCGCGACCACGGCCCGATCTTCGTGAAGAACGACCGGACCAAGGAGCTCGCGCTCACCGACTGGGAATTCCACGGCTGGGGCGGCAAGTTCGAAGCCTCGCTCGACAACCAGGTCCCCGGGAAGGTCGCCGCGCGCCTGGGCGTGAAGAAGTTCAGCTATCCCTTCGAACTCGAAGGCGGCGGCATCGAAGTC
>RFRI01000122.1 GCA_009924535.1 Verrucomicrobiota bacterium | reverse complement strand
CCGGGAGACGCTCGCCGGCGCGCTCATCGCCGCCGGCATCACCCTGCGAGAGATCGCCGAAGACCGCTTCGGCCTCGAGGACATCTTCCTCGCCGCCACGCGGCGCACCCCGGGAGAGGCCCGTCGTCCCTGATGCGCCACTTCCGCACCTTGCTCGCGCACGAACTGCGCTCCGCCGCGCTCTCCGGGAACACGTGGGCCGCCGCGGGCCTGTTCCTGGCGCTCATGGGCGGCATCCACTTCTTCGCGCTCGTCGAGGCGAGCCGCGCCCCGAGCGACCGCACGCCTGTCGAAGCCACGCTCTGGTTCTTCTGGTTGCCGCTGCTGTGCGTGCTGCCGCTGCTGACGATGCGCACCTTCGCCGAGGAACGCCGCTCCGGCACCCTGGCCGCGCTCCTCACCACGCCGGCGAGCGCGACCGCCGTCGTGTGGGCGAAGTTCCTCTCGACGTGGATCGTGTGGGTCGTCTTCTGGCTGCTGTTCACGCTCTTCCCTTACCTCGCCGTCCAGCGCCTCGGCACGCCGGGCGACACGCGCCTCGGCGACCCCTCGGTCCTCTGGGGCGGACTCTGCTTCATCGCCATCAGCGGCCTGCTGCACGTCGCCATCGGCATCCTGTGCAGCTGCGTCACCCGTTCGTCGGCGCTCGCGGCGCTGCTCGCGTTCATCAGCCTGCTGGCGATGACCGCCGCGGGCGGCGCGATGGAATCGTTGCCGATCGAAAGCTGGGAGTGGCTCGGCTGGCTGCGGGAACCCGCCGCGCACCTGCGCACCTTCGGCCACCTCCAGGATTTCGCCGCTGGCATCCTGGATTCCCGTCCGATCATCCTCTACGGCACGGGCACCCTGCTCTGCCTAGGCCTGGCGGTATTATCCGTGGAGGGACAGGAGTGACATGGCTCCTTCCCGCGACGACTTCGGTTCCGTCCGGCCCATCCGCCGGCTCAACCGCCTGACGCAGGCCCTGCTCGCGATCGCGCTCGCGGTGGTCGTCAACTTCCTCGCGTCGCGGCCGGAGTTCCGTCTCCGCCACGACATCACCTCCGACCGTCGGCACTCCCTCGCGCCCGAGTCGGCCGAGACCGTCCGGGCCGCCGGCCGGCGCAGCCCGGTGGGCGTCGGCCGCAACCAAGGCTGGGTGAAGGCGGTGCTGGTCACCAATGACGTGTCCGAGCCCGCGCAGGTCGTCCGCGGACGCCTGCTCAAGCTGCTCGACTCCTATGTCGTCGAATCGGGGCGGAGCGGCCCCGCGTGGTTCTCCGTCGAGCTCGCGGGCGGCGGACGCAACGCGCCCCTGCTCTCCGAGCTGGCCGCACGTCATGGGATCCCGGACGCCTCCATCGCGCTCATCTTGAGCTGCGGCTCCCGCGCCAAGTACGTCAGCTACCGCGAACTCGTGACCAAGGAAGGCGGCTTCCGCGGCGAAGAGGCCGTGACCTCCGCGCTCATCGAGGTGACCGAAGACAAGGCCGCCATCTGCTACGTCACCACGGGCCACGGCGAGCTCGGCGTCGAAGACGCGATGCCTGAACGCGGGATGTCGCTGCTGTCGCGCCAGCTGCGCAACCGTAACTTCGAGGTCCGCCAACTCAACCTCGCCACGGTCGCCGAAGTGCCGCGGGACGCGGCGATGGTCCTCATCGCCGGACCGACCACGCCGTTCTCGGCGTCCGAGAACGCGCGCCTGAAGAATTATCTCTACGAACGGAACGGACGCGTGCTCGCGATGCTCGATCCCGGGCGCGAGCACGGCCTCGAACCGACCTTGGCGGACTGGGCGATCTTCTCGCCCGACGCCGAACTGCAGGAGCCCGACCCGGCGCGGCGCACCACCGACGGCGACATCGCCCTGATCCGTCTCGAGGAGAAGGAACACCCTCTCACCAAGGTCCTCAAGGAACAGAACCTTCCGCTCATCGCCTCGCGGATCCGTCCGGCGCGCTTCGACGAAGGCAGCGCCCCCGACAGCACGCTCGGAGTCTGGCAGCTCGTCTTCTCCTCCGACGCCGCCTGGGGCGAGACCGACCTCGTCCGCCGACCGGTGAAGTTCGACCCGGACCGCGACCAGCCCGGCCCCGTCTGCCTGGCCGCCGCCGCGGAACGCGCCACCGGCATCCGTAAGGGCGTAGGCGGCGCGGGCGGCCGCCTCGTCGTCATCGGCACCTCCCAGCTCGCCGCCAACCAGCGCCTGAACCGCGGAGGCAACCGCGCCTTCGTCACCCAGTGCGCCGCATGGCTCACCGACCGCGACCGGGCGATCTCCCTACCGACCCGCTCCGAAGGCGAATATCAGCTCAACGCCACCGCCGCCGACTTCTGGGCCTTGGCGCTGCGCTTCTCCGTGATTCCGCTGGCCATCCTCGCAGTCGGGCTTGCGGTTTCCGTGTGGCGTCGCAGAAGTTGACGTGCTCATGCGGATCTCCCGCACCACCGTCATCCTGTTGGTCGCCAACCTGATCGCCTTCGGGCTCGTCTGGCGGGCCACTTCCGGCCATCAGCCGACGGCCATCAGCCAGACGCAGCTCTTCCCGTCGACGCCGACGAAGCTGATCCTGAGCGAAGGCCCGGAGCGGATCGTGCTCGAAAAGCGCAATTCCGGCTGGCGCCTGACCGAACCGTTCGACTGGCCGGCCAACATCTGGTCCGTGCAACGCCTGCTCGACGAACTCCGCTTCGTGAGCGCCGAAGCCGGCTTCGACGCGGCCGAAGCCAAGGCCAACGGTTCCGGCCTGAAGGACTACGGTCTCGAAGCGCCGCGCTGGACCCTCAAGGTCACCTCCGAGACCGGCTCCACCGTGGAAGCGAAGATCGGCGTGCAACCCTCGACGCGTCACCATTTCCTGCTCACCGACGACGGTAAGCGCGTCATCCCGCTGCCTGAAGCGATGGCGGCGGCCTTGGCCGCCAAGCCGGAAACCTACCGCGTCGACAAGATCTTCGAGATCGCCGACTTCGAGGCGCGCGCGGTCTCGGTCCGCCACCGCACCCAGGACGGCGAAGTCGTCACGGGCCTCACCTCCGAAGCCCGCCCGCGCGTCGGACGACGCGTCCAGCTGGCCGAGTGGCGCTTCGAGACTCCTTACGACGCGCTCGCCGACGCCGACGCCACCGCCCGGGCCGTCGCCGATCTCACCAACCTGCGGGCGAGCAAGTTCCTCCCCCTCGCCGACGACGTCACCGGCCTGACCGCCCCGGTGCTCCGCCTGTCACTCGAAGGCAATGGCCGCCGCCAGGTGCTGCTCGTCGGCAACCCTGCGCCGGGCCAGCCCACGATGCTCTGCGCACGCCTCGAGGAAAACAGTTCCGTCTTCCTCGTCGAAGCCCGCCTGCTCAACGATTGGTTCGCCGCCCGCGAGACGCTCGCCGCCTCCCGCCCGGCCGACTTCGACGCGACGCTCGTCACCGGCTTCACCATCTCCGCCGGCGGACGGACCATCACGCTGCACCGGCTGGAAGGCGCCGCCGCCGAAGCCCGCTGGGAAATCCCGGTCGCGCCCGGCTCCACGGCCACCAAGCGACGCGAAGCCGACGCCAAGATCGTCGGGCGCTTCCTCGATGCGGTGGCTCAGCTCCGCGCGACGCGACGCAAGCCCTCCGGCGGCGGCGCGAGCGTCCCCGCCGTGATGGCGCTGACGAATCCTGGCACCGCCTCGATCCAGACCCTCGAACTCGAATTCGGCACCGACCGCATCCTGCTCACCTTCACGGACGATCCGGACAAGGGCGCCGGCACGCGCGTCGTGCACGCGAAGGGCTCGCCGCTCGCGGCGGTGTGCGACGTCTCCCTGTTGAACGGCGGCCACCAGAACGTCGAGCCGCAGGCTTGGCGTAAACGCGCCGTCGCGGAACTTCCCCAAGGCGCCCGCGTGAGCGGCCTGCGCCTCACCTCCCGCGGCGACGGCAAGGTCCTCGGCGAAGCACGCCTCGGCCCGGACGGCAACTGGGCCGGCTCCGGACGCCTCGACCCGGCCAATTCGCGCCGCCTCGCAGTCGGCCTGGCCGAGGTCCGCGCGGCGGAATTCCCCGGGCGCGAGGTCGGTTCGGGCGGATGGAAATTCGAGATCCGCGTGACGGACCAGGCCGCCACCGGCGGCGGCACCGCGAGCGAGACGTTCCGGACCTACCTCTGCTCGGCCCCCTTCAGCACGCGCGCCTTGCTCATGCGAGACGAAGCGGATGACGACGACTTCATCCTCGAAGCCGGCCTCGCCGAGATCCTGATCCCGCTGCTGGCCGAACCCGGCAGATGAAACCGAAGCCGGCGAGTTCCCCCTTACGCAGGTTCCTGCGCGGGCTGACGAACACCTGCCTGCTTCTGTTGCTTCCGGTCCAGCTGACGCTCTGCTGGATCGCGAACCTCGATCATCCGACGAAACTGCCGGACTTCCTCACGGAGAAGGTCGCGGCGCAGCTCGCCGAGCAGGGCTTGCGCCTGCAGGCCCGCAATTACTGGATGCTGCCCGATCTGACGCTGGCGGCCGACGACCTGTCGCTCGGCGTGGACGGCATCACCGGCGACGTCTTCACCGCCGCCCGCGTGGAGATCGCGCTCAACCCCACCCTCCTCTTGGCCGGCCAGATCGAGCCCACGCAGGTACGCCTGTCCGGCGCGCGTCTCTGGTGTCCCGCCTCGGTCGCCCGCGGCGGCGTCCGTCGGCCGCTGATCGACACGCTGACCGTCGACGTCACCAAGGAAGGGCGGTGGCTCAACCTCCGCTCGATCCAGGCGCGCGGCGGCAAGATCACCTGCCACCTTTCCGGCGAGGTGCCGACCGGTCTCCTCCGTGCGGGAAAACAGGGCGAGGCGAAGATTCCGCTCGCCCGACGGCTGGCCGAGGCTTTCACGGCCATCGAGACGGCGGTCGACGTGGCCGAACGTTCCGGCGGCGCTTCGGTCTCGCTCCGCTGCCAAGGCAGCAGCGATGGCAGCGCGGAACTCGCCGTCCAGGCCGTGCTCGGCAACGATTGGACCGACGGCGGCCTCGGGCTCATCCAGGTCAGAGGCCTCCACCTGCGTGGCACGGTCAAGGTCGCGGCCGACGGACGGATCGACGATTGGCGGCTCGATGGCGGCGCGCAGGCGATGGCTTGGCGCACCCTCTCGGCGGAGCGACTCGACGTGCATGCGCGCGGCAAAGGACGAAGCGAAGACACCGTCGCGGAACTGACGCTGGCTCAGGCAAAGGTGCCGGGGCTCGATCTCCGCCGCGTGAGGCTGGAAGCCCGACCCGTCTCCGGCGGCGGCAGCCGGATCGACTTCCAGGTCCATTCCGCGGCCT
>RFRI01000121.1 GCA_009924535.1 Verrucomicrobiota bacterium | reverse complement strand
CAACGGCGCCAATAGGCTGGAACCCGCAGGGTTTCCTTCCGTCTAATAAGACACCCCCATGAGACTGTTCTTCTCCGCCTTGGCGCTGTGCGCCGCCGTCCTCGGACGCGCCGCCGACAAGGATTACCCGCTGGTCGACGCCCAGGAAGTCCGCGCCCGCGGCGGCCTGCCGAACTTCTTCCTCAAGGCCCAGACGACCGGTGCCGAGCTCAAGATCGGCTACCTCGGCGGTTCAATCACCGCGCAGAACGGCTGGCGCGTGCAGACCCTCGCCCATTTCCGGAAGGCCTACCCGCAGTCGACCTTCGCCGAGATCAACGCCGCCATCGGCGGCACCGGTTCGGATCTCGGGGTCTTCCGCGTGCAGCAGGACGTCCTTTCCAAGGGCCCCGACCTGCTCTTCGTCGAGTTCGCCGTGAACGACGGCGGGGCGGACCCGCAACGCATCATCCGCTGCATGGAAGGCATCGTGCGCCAGACCTGGAAGGCTAACCCCAAGTGCGATATCTGTTTCGTCTACACCGTGACCGAAGCGCTTTCCCCGCCCATGCTCGAGGGTAAGTTGCAGCGCTCCGCGAGCGCGATGGAGAAGGTCGCCGACTTCTATGGCATCCCGACGATCACTCTCGGCATGGAAGTCGCTAAGCTGGCCAAGGCCGGCAAGCTCCTCTGGAAGGCGCCGTTGCCGAAGACCGACGCCGAAAAGGCCGCGCTCGGTGACAAGTTCGTCTTCGCCCCGGACCGCGAACCACGCACCGACGCCGCACGTGAGTAACCTTGCCCTCGATCCGGCGAACTTCGACCGCGCCACGCTCGTGCCGATCACTGCCGCCAAGCTGTCGGATGGACTCCTCCCGGCGGACATGAAGACGGCGGATTACGCCAAGGGCTGGGCCAACCGGCTTCCCGCGATGGTCCGCCTCACGCAGCCCGGCCAGAGCATCGAATTCAAGTTCAAGGGCACGCACTGCGCCGTGTATGATATCGTCGGCCCGGCCGGCGGGAAGGTCGCCGTCACCCTCGACGGCGGGAAGCCTTTTGTCGTCCAGCGCATCGACGCCTATTGCACCTACGCGCGCCTGAGTAATTTCGTCGTCGGCACCGACCTGCCCGAAGGCGTGCATACGGTCCGTTTGGAGCTCTTAGCCGACCCGATCGACAAGGCCGCTGTCTTGGCTAAGAATAAGAATAAGATCGATAAGCCCGAACGTTTCGCCCCCCTGAACTTCTTCCCGGGCGCGCTGCTGATTCTGGGCGAACTGGCTCCTTAAAAGGCCTCTTATTGACGCCCAGCCTTGACCGCCCCCTGACCCCCTCCAAAACTCCGCTTCCTCCCCAAATCACCCACACACCCATGCGTTTCGGCCTCAACACGTTCCTCTACGCCTCTCCGTTCACCAACGAGAGCGTCCACCTTTTCAAGAAGCTCAAGAACTGGGGCTTCCACACCGTCGAGATTCCGATCGAAGATCCGTCGCACACCGACCCGAACTTCCTGAAGGCCGCCGCCGCCAGTGCCGGCATCGCCATCGGTTCCATTTGCGCCTGCATGGGCCCCGGCCGCGACCTTCGCGGTTCCGCCGCGGACCAGGCCGCTGGCCGTAAGTACATCATGGCGCTGATCGACCAGGCCGCCATCGCTGGTTGCCCGCGCATCATCGGCCCGCTCTATTCCGTCGTCGGCCTCATCGGCGCCCATGACGACAAGACCAAGGCCAAGCACTTCAAGCTCGTCGTCAAGAACCTCAAGGCCATCGGCAAGTACGCTCAGAAGAAGGGCATCGAGCTCGACATCGAGCCGCTGAACCGCTTCGAGACCGACTTCCTCAACACCTGCGACCAGGGCCTCCGCCTCGTCAAGGCCGTCAACCTCCCGAACGTGAAGCTCCACCTCGACACGTTCCACATGAACATCGAGGAGAAGAACCAGGCCGCCGCCATCCTCAAGGCTGGCAAGCACCTCGGTCACTTCCACGCCTGTGGCACCGACCGCGGCACCCCCGGCGGCGACTCCCTTGACTGGAAACCGATCGTCGGCGCCCTCAAGAAGATCGGCTACAAGCAGGACGTCGTCATCGAGTCCTTCACCACCGACGTCAAGGTAATCGCCCGTGCCGCCGCCATCTGGCGCGCCATGGAGCCGCACCGCGACGACATCGCCGTGAAGGGCCTGAAGAACCTGAACCGTTTCTTCGGAAAGCAGAAATAAGCCCGCACCTGACCCCTCTCATGAAGTTCCTCACTCCCTTCCTCGCCCTCGCCGCGCTCTGCGCGTCGGTTTCCGCGGAGGACAAGTCCCTCTTCAACGGCAAGGATCTCACGGGCTGGAAAGGCCTGGATTTCTGGTCCGTCAAGGACGGCGCCATCACCGGCCAGACCACCGCGGAGCACCCGACCAAGGGTAACACGTTCCTCGTCTGGGAAGGCGAAGTCGCCGACTTCGAGCTCACGCTCCAGTACAAGATCGTCGATCTCGACGGTAAGTCCGAGAAGTTCGGCAACTCCGGCATCCAGTATCGCTCCAAGGTCGTCGATGAGAAGGGGTTCGTCGTCGCCGGCTACCAAGGCGACTTCGAATGCGGCAAGGTCTACTCCGGTATCCTCTATGAGGAGAAGGGCCGCGGCATCCTCGCCAAGCGCGGCGAGAAGGTCGTGATCCACGAAGGCAAGGACGCCAAGAAGCCGAAGATCGAGGTCACCGGCTCGCTCGGCAAGACCGACGAGATCCAGGCCAAGATCAAGCCGGCCGACTGGAACGAATACCGCATCGTCGCCAAGGGCGGCCACCTGCAGCACTTCATCAACGGCGTCCAGACCATCGACGTCACCGATGAGACCGCCGTCGGCGCCAAGAAGGGCGTCCTCGCCCTCCAGCTCCACGCCGGCACCCCGATGACCGTGCAGTTCAAGGACCTCGTCCTTAAGGAAATCAAGTAAGCCGTCATGAAGAAATCCTTCCTCAGCCTTCTCCTCCTCTCCGCCGCGTTCGTCTCGGCCGCGGACAAGAAGAACGTCCTCCTCATCGCCGGCCGCCCGAGCCATGGTCCCGGCGAGCACGAGCATAACGCCGGCATCCAGCTCCTAGCCTCCGGTCTGAAGCAGGGCGCGGCCGATCTTGTCGACGTCGACGTCGCCCTCAACGGCGAATGGCCGTCCGACGAGCGCGTCGCCAAGGCCGACACGATCGTGATCTACTCCGACGGCGGCGCCGGCCACCCGGCTCTCCCGCACCTCGATCAGCTCGCCAAGAAGATGGCCGCCGGTTGCGGCTTCGTTTGTCTGCACTACGCCGTCGAGCCTGCTTACGAGAGCGCCGGCTGGCTCAGCGTGGATGGCAAGCCCGTGAGCCCGCCTCCGGCTGGTCGTTCCTCCAAAGGCAAGGGCGCCCTCGAGTTCAAGGATTGGCTCGGCGGCTACTTCGAGTCCTTCTACTCCGTGAACCCTCATTGGGAGGCCGACTTCAAGTCGCTGCCGGATCACCCGGTCAGCCGCGGCGTCAAGCCCTTCGGTTCGAGCGACGAGTGGTACTTCAACATGCGTTTCCGCGACCACATGGAAGGCGTCACCCCGGTCCTGCAGGCGATCGCCCCCGCTACGACGATGAGCCGCAAGGACGGCGCGCACGAAGGCAACCCTGACGTCCGCAAGATGGTCGAGGCTCAGCAACCGGCGGTCGTCGCCTGGGCGGTGAGCCGCAAGGATGGTGGTCGTGGCTTCGGTTTCTGCGGTGGTCATTACCACGCCGGCTGGTCCATCGACAGCCAGCGTACGCTCGTCCTCAACGCGATCGTCTGGACCGCGAAGGCCGAGGTCCCCGCTGCCGGCGTCGCCACGAAGTTCTCGGAAGAAGAGCTCAAGGCCAACCAGGACAAGAAGGCCCCGCGCAAGCCTGCGGCCAAGCCGGTCGAAAAGAAGAAGTAAGCGACCTCCGGGTCGTCCGCATCAGGCCGGAGGTTCGCCTCCGGCCTTTTTCGTGCCTGGAAAAGACGCGGGTCGTTTGACCTGTTGGTCCGCCCGGCAATCTTGAGCCCATGTCCAAGCACATCGCGATCATCGGCGGCACCTCCGGCATCGGCCGCGCGACCGTCGCGCAGCTTCAGGCCGACGGCCATACGGTCCACGCCGCGTGCCGTTCGCCCGAGAAGCTCGCCGACCTCGAGATCGTCGCCCAGCCGTTCGATGCCGCCGCGCCGGGTCCGCTGGCGTGGCCTGAGCGGCTGGATGGCTTCGTCTACTTCCCCGGCTCGATCTCGCTCAAGCCGTTCCATCGCCTCACCGCGGAGGATTTCCAGCGTGACCTCCAGGTGAACCTCTTCGGCGCCATCGCCGCGCTCCAGTCCGCGCTCCCTGCGCTCAAGGCCTCGGGTAATGCGTCCGTCGTGCTCTTCTCCACCGTCGCCGTCGCGCAGGGCATGCCCATGCACGCCAGCATCGCCGCGGCCAAGGGAGCCGTCGAAGCGCTCGCCAAGAGCCTCGCCGCCGAATGGGCGCCGGCCATCCGCGTCAACGTCATCGCGCCCTCGCTCACCGATACGCCGCTGGCCGGCGCGTTGCTGAATTCGGACCTCAAGAAAGAAGCCGCCGCCAAGCGCCACCCGTTGCAGCAGGTCGGTCGTTCCGAAGACATGGCGTCGCTCGTCGCGCACCTGCTCTCCGGACACAGTCGCTTCATGACCGGCCAGGTGTTGCACGTGGACGGCGGCCTGTCCTCGGTGCGTACGTTCTGAAGCGGGCACAAAAAACCCGGGCGCCTCGCGGCCCCGGGTTTAGGGAGGGAGCGCGCTTCGTTTAGATCAGCATCAGCGCCGGTTCTTCGAGGAGCTGCTTGAGCGCCTGGAGGAACTGGGCGGCGTTGGCGCCGTCGACCACGCGGTGGTCGCCGGAGAGGCCGATCACCATGCGGTGGCCGATGACCAGGCGGTCCTGGGCGTCGACGACGGGCTTCTTGATGGTCGCGCCGACGGAGAGGATCGCGGCGTTGGGCACGTTGATGATGCCGAAGAAGCCGGTGACGCCGTACATGCCGAGGTTGGTGACCGTGAAGGTCGAGCCCGACATCTCGTTAGGCGTGAGCTTCTTCGAGCGGGCCTTGCCGATGAGGGCCTTCGCTTCGACGGCGATGTCCTTGAGCGTCTTCGCGTGCGCGTCGCGGATGACCGGGGTGACCAGGCCGTCCTCGAGGGCGACGCCGAAGGAGAGGTGCACCGCGCCGTGGGTACGGATGCTCGTGCCGGCCCAGGAGGCGTTGACCGCGGGGACGCGGCGGAGGGCTTCGGCGGAGGCCTTCAGGATGAAGTCGTTGACCGAGA
>RFRI01000013.1 GCA_009924535.1 Verrucomicrobiota bacterium | reverse complement strand
CTTCGCCTTCAACGCGGCGAGGGTAGGCGCGAGGCCGGCCGTGCCGACGACGGCGGAGACGACCATCGAGACTTCAGGGAGGCAGGCGATCTCGGTCAGGCCGGCGGTGCCTTCGAGGATGCGGGTGCCGGCGGGGAAGGCGCCGGACGCGCGGGCTTCGGCGGCGGCGGCCGGATCGGCCAGGGCGATGACCCCGACGCCGAATTCCCTGGCGGGGGCGACGAGCTCGCGCCAGCGAGAGTGGGCGGCCAGGCCGGCGACACGCAGACGGGACGGATGGGCCCGGACGACGTTGAGGGTGGTCGTGCCGATGGAGCCGGTGGCTCCGAGGATGGCGATGGCCCGGACGTGCATGCGGCGTGGGTTCATCCGAGGCAACCGTGGCAGCGGAATGAGGCAAGCAGTTTGGGGCGAACGGGACCTTTCGCCGTTCGACGCTTGTCTCTTTCGTCGGGATTGGTTGCCTGTCCGCATGGCCACTCAGCCTCAGGACCTCACCGGGCTCTCCCACCTCGGGAACACCCAGAACAAGCCCCAGCAGACGCTGGAGACCTTCCCGAACCGCAACGCGGGCCGGAACTACACCGTCGAGCTGTCGACCGATGAGTTCACCTGCCTGTGTCCGGCGACCGGCCAGCCGGATTTCGCGAAGATCACGATCCGCTACGTGCCGGGTCCGCGCATCGTGGAGTCGAAGTCCCTCAAACTTTATTATTGGAGCTTCCGCCAGCAGGGGATGTTCCACGAGCACCTGACGAACAAAATCCTCGACGACCTCGTCGCGGCCCTGGATCCGGTGTGGTGCGAGGTCACCGGCGCCTTTGGCGTCCGTGGTGGCATCGGCATCACGGTGCGTGCCGTCCACGGCAAGCAGCCGCAGCCGTGAAGCCTCGCCCCGTCCAGCCGGACGACGGGGAACCGACGGATTGGCCTGGTTCGGCCTTGGTGTCCGATTTCCTTACGCGGCAGCTCGCCGGCCGTCGGCTCGCCGCGCTCTCGTGCCTGACCTACGGGCGCTCGCTCAAGGGCTTCGCCCTGTGGATGAAGTCCAACGGCGGATGGGACGGCGACTGGTCCAAGCTGACCGCGCGCAACCTCCGTGACTTCGTCATCGAGCGGCAGGGCACGCACAACCGCCGTTCGGTGCACAACCAGGTCTCGGCGCTACGTGCTTTCCTCGCCGACCTGCGCGAGCGCGGCGGCATCACCACCACGCCGGCGGCCGGCCTCGTGCTGCCGAAGCTCCCGAAGTCCTTGCCGAAGTTCCTGACCGAAGCGCAGACGGATTCGCTCATGGACGCCGCGGAGGATTCCGAGAAAGACGATCCGCAGGAAGTCGCCCGCGACATGGCGATCCTCGAACTGCTTTACGGCGGCGGCCTGCGCGTCTCCGAACTCTGCGGCATCGACGGCGGCGACCTTGATCTCGGCACCGGCCTCGTGAAGCTGATGGGCAAAGGCTCGAAGGAACGCGTCGTGCCCGTGGGCGACAGCGCAGTGAAGGCCGTGAAGGATTACCTCGCCCTGCGCGGCGCGCCCGCCCGCGGAGAGCCGTTGTTGCTTGCCGCCCGTGGCGGTCGCCTGCATCCGCGCGCCGTGCAGCTCATGCTCAAGCGCAAGCTCGCGCTGGCCGGCCTGCCGGCCGACCTCACGCCGCACAAGCTGCGCCATGCGTGCGCGACGCACCTCCTGTCGAACGGTGCGGATCTCCGCCTCGTGCAGGAACAACTCGGGCACGCCTCGCTTTCCACCACGCAGATCTACACGCACCTCAGCGTCGCGAAGTTGCGCGAGGTGCATCGCAAGTCGCACCCGCGGGCCTGAGCCGCTGATTCGCCTCGCCTCCGCGGACGGGCCGGAGCATCTTCGCCCTGTGCTCGTTTCAGCCGCCCAAGCGAAACTGAATCTCTCGCTGGCCATCACCGGTCGGCGTGAGGACGGCTTCCATGAGCTTGTCAGCCTCGTGGCCCCGCTCGCTTTGGCGGACACGTTGACGCTCGAGCCCGGCCGGCCGCTCGGGCTGTCCTGCGACGACGCGTCGCTGCCGGTCGACGGCGCAAATCTCGTGCTGAAAGCCGCCGCCGCTTACCTCAAGCGTCGGCCTTCCGCCATCGTCGGGCATTTCCATCTTATCAAAAAGGTGCCGCATGGCGCCGGCCTGGGCGGCGGCAGTTCCGACGCGGCGGCTGCGTTGCGTCTGTTGGATGAAGCCTCCGGCGCTCCGCTTGGCGCGGAAGTCCTCGAGGGGATCGCCGCCGAGGTCGGCTCCGATTGCGCTTTCTTCGTGCGCGGCCAGGCGGCCGTCATGCGGGGCAGGGGAGAGCGCCTGGAAATCCTGCCGGCCACGGCCCGCGCCGCTTTGGTCGGCCGGAAGGTCGTCCTCGTGAAACCTCCGTTCGGGGTTCCGACGCCGGAGGCCTACGGACTTCTGGCCATGGCCGGAAACTATCGTCCGGCAGCCCAGGCCGAGGCCGAACTCGCCGCTTGGGTAGCCCAGCCGGCTTCGGATCCGTCGGTTCTGGGCAACGATCTGGCCGCTCCGGTCTTCGCCAAGTACCTCGCCTTGCCTGTCGGGTTGGCTTCTTTCCGCCCAAGCACCGGGGCGAATTGGCAGATGACCGGCAGTGGGAGCGCCTGTTTTTCCTTCGTCTCGGACGGTTTCGACCACGCCCGCTTGCGGGAAGAGGTCCGACAGGCCTGGGGGCCGGGTGCCTGGGTCCAAGAGACCGTTATTTCGGGTTAGTTTCGGCTTTACTGTCGGCCGAGGGGTCGCCAAGTTGCGAGTCACTATCACCCATGGGAAGCCTCAAGAAGAAGCGTCGTCTGAAGATGAACAAGCACAAGCGCCGCAAGCGCTCGAAGGAAAATCGCCATAAGAAGCGTCTCTGGGGCTGATTAACCCACCCCACGGAACGAACCGGGCGGCCCAAAAGGCCGCCCGGCTCTTTTTCGGGCTTGCTCCGACCTCGGCCGTTCCCAAACCTCAACCTTCCAACCGACACAAACCATGGCTCGCGAAATCGTTATCATTGAATGCACCGAAGCCCGCAAGGAGGGCAAGCGCCCTTCCCGTTACATGACCACCCGTAACAAGAAGCTTTCCCAGGAGAAGGTGGAACTGAAGAAGTACAATCCCTCCCTGCGCCGCCACACGCTGCACAAGGAGATCAAGGGCTAAGCTCTTTCCGCCTCACGCCAGAAGGGCCGGCCGCAGCGATGCGCGCCGGCCCTTCTGTTTGGCGGGGAGGCGGGGCCTCAGGCCGCGCGGACCACGCGGCGGAGTTCGCGCCAGCGGGCGCGATGGTGGCGGGTCCAGTCGATCAGCGCGCGCTCGAAGCCGATGTCGCGTCCGGCTTTCTCGGACTCGATCCACTTATGACGAAGGATCTCTTCGCGCTCGGCGAGGAACTCGGCGTAAAGGGAAGAACGGGCCGCCAGATCGGCGTCGGTCTTCGTCGCTTGTCGCACGTCGCTCATTCTTGACCCGAGGTTGGGGCAAATATGACGAACATGCAAGCCGTAGGCGACGGCTTGGTTACGCCTGTTTTTCGAGGCCTTGGAGCACCGTCAGACCCACGGAGCGGAAAACGCGGGCCGGATTGCTGTCCGGGTGGCTGATGACCACCGGGATGCCATGGTCGCCGCCTTGGCGGATGGTCTGGTCGAGGGGGACTTCGCCCAGGAGAATCGAACGCAGGGCCGTCGCGACCTTCAGGCCGCCGCCTTGGCCGAAGAGGTATTGGCGGGAGCCGTCGGCGCCTTCCAGGAAGCTCATGTTTTCGGCCACGCCGAGGATGGGCACGCCGACTTTCGCGAACATCGCCGCGCCGCGGAGGGCGACCGCGACCGCCGCCGTCTGCGGGGTGGTCACGATGATGGCGCCGCTGAGGGCCATCGACTGGGCGATGGAAAGCTGCGCGTCGCCCGTACCCGGGGGCAGGTCGATCAGCAGGACGTCCAATTCGCCCCAGCGGACGTTGGTGGCGAACTGCGAGATTGTCTTCATGATCATCGGGCCGCGCCAGACCACCGGGGCGTCGGCGTCGATGAGGAGTCCCATCGACATCACCTTCACGCCGAAGTTCTCGAGCGGGATGAGTGTGTCGCCGTCCAGCAGGGGGCGGCCGTTGACGCCGATCATCAGGGGGACCGAAGGGCCGTAGATATCGCAGTCCATCAGGCCGACCTTGCCCGGGCGGCCTTGGTCGGAGAGGGCCCGGGCGAGGGCGCAGGCAAGATTGACGGCGAAAGTGGACTTGCCGACGCCGCCTTTGCCGCTGGCGACGGCGATGATGTGCTTCACCTTGCCCACGCCGGCATCGGCCGGGAGCTTGGCGGTCGCCGCCGGGGCGCCGGCGGCGGGCGGGGCTCCCTTGGGTACCGTCACCGTGATGGCGATCTCGGGGTTCTTCGCGCCCAGTGACTGCAGGACGGCCTCGATGTCGGCGTAGAGTTTCTTCGGGACCTCGGGGTCGCCGCTCGTGACCGCCAGCCCGACGCTGACTTTGCCCTCGTGGGTGACCTCGATGCCTTTGACGAGGCCGAAGGAGACGATGTCGCGGCTGTAGCCCGGGTAGCGGACCTGGCCGAGGGCCTTCTGGACTGATTCCTTATCGAGCGACATCAGCGGGATTGAACTCCCTGCCCAACTTAGGTCAAACTGCTAACCTCAAAACAAACCCGCTCGATGCGCTTCCTTTCCCTCTTCGCCGCCTTCCTCGTCTCGCCGCTCTTCGCCCAAGGCAACATCAAGGTCGATACCGAGATCGACGGCTCGATCAGCCGCAAGGTCGTGCCGGTCGCGATCGTCTCGGACGATCCGGTGCTGGGTGGTCTCGTGCAGTTCGCCCTTTCCACGCACGGCGCGATCGAGATCTCGCCCGGTTCCTCCGTCAAGGTCCGCATCGGTCGCAGCGGGCTCGCCGCCGTCGTCGCCTGCGATAGCCCGGTCTGCGCCTTCACGACGAACGTCGAGGCCAAGGACGAGGATCAGCTCGCGCTGAAGGTCGCCGACGCCGCCCTCGTGGGCCTCGGTCGTCGCTGGCAGCTCAAGCCGCTCTTCGCCGGGACCAAGGTCGCGTTCGTGTCGCGTCGCACCGGCAGCGCCGAGATCTATGTCACCAACCTGGCCCGCTCCAAGACGCTGCAGCTGACCAAGTATCGCAACACCTCCATCGGCCCGCGCTGGTCGGCCGACGGCGCCCGCGTCTTCTTCATCTCCTCCTTCCGTTCCAACTGGCCCGAGATCTTCTCGACCAACGGCATCGGCGAGGCCGCCAAGGTGATCGTCGACGTCCGCGGCGCGCTGGGCGCCGCGAGCAGCGGTCCGGATGGGCGTATCGCGTTCGCTTCTTCCAACAAAGGCACCATGGATATCTTCGTCGCCGGACCGCAGGGCCAGGCGCCGACGCGCGTGATCAAGGCCCCCAGCATGCAGTGGGTGAACACCGATCCCTCGTGGTCTCCCGATGGTTCCCGTTTCGCGCTGACCGCCGGCCCGACCGGCAGCCCCGGCATCACCCTCGCGAGCTCCGCCGGCGGCGCGTTGCAGCGCGTGTCCACCGGTCACAATTACAGCACCGAACCGCGCTGGAATCCCGTCGTCCCCAACCAGCTCATCTTCACCTACCAGGAGGCTGGCGCTCTCCGTCTCGGCGTGCTCGATCTCGCGGCCGGCACGGTGACTCCCGTCTCGACGAAGAGCCCGGCGTCCATCGCGCACGCCTCGTGGTGCGCCGACGGCCGTCACCTGGTCGCCGCGCAGGGAGACTGGTTGGTCGTCGTCGACAGCGTGACCGGCAAGGTGACGCGCCTCACGCCTTCCCAGCTCGGAGACTGTTCCGAGCCCGACTGCTGGACGCGCCGCGCCGAGTGACCGTCGTCACTCGACGTACAGACCTTCGGGGCGCACCGATTCCTCGGGGCTGAGGTAAAGGTTGAACTTCGCGAGCTCGGCGGGCGTGATCTTCGCGCCCTTGCTGGCCGCGGCGTAGGTCTTCTCGTCGACCAGCGCATAGATCGTGTCCTTGTCCGTGTCGCGGGCCAGCGCGAGATAGCGCCACTGCGGCGAATTGCGCGTGAAGACGAAACGGTGCGTGGCCGTCTGGAGGTTCGCGTAGAAGGGACGTCCGCCGACGATCACCTTGTCGGTGACCTTGTAGCGTTCGCGGTCGATCAGGAAGGCCTTGGCCATCGGTTCGCTGGCCCATTTGCCCGTGCCGAGGTGCTTGGAGTCCCAGGGCAGGAAGACCGTGTCGCCGGCGAGGCGGACGCTGACGATCACCTGGTTCAAGGATTCGGCGTTGATGCCCGAGACGGACGAGATGACGAAGCTGCCGTCGGAATTGACGCGGGTTTCCTGGGCGCCGGAGGTGAGCATCCACGCGGCCAGCTCCGCGCCCTTGCCCGCATGGAATTCGCTCCAGCGCTGCCGGCGGGCGACGGGGGAGGTGAGGGCGTAGACCTTGGTCTGGAGCTCCTTGAGGCGATCGGAAAAGGCGACCAACTGGCCGCCCCAGACCTTCTGCGCGGAAAGCGTGGCCGCGGCCTGCGCGCGGACGTCGACGCGATCGATGAAGATCTTCAGCCCGCTCATGCGCATGCCCTGGGCTTCCAGGCGGAGGCGCGCCGCCTCGGGGAAGGTGGCGGCCGGGAAGGTGCCCATCACTTCGGTGAACATCTTGGTGAAGCCGGCCTCGTCGAGGGCCGGCAGGAGCACCTCGTCGAGGAGCTCCGACTGGGCCTTCAGCAGGTCGGAGGTCTTCGACGGAGGAGCGTCGCGCAAGACGGTGACGCGGCGGTCGGCGTCGAGCTTCAGGCCCCAGGGGGCGATGCGCTTGGCCAGAGGCGAAGCGTCCACCTGACCGCGTAGCAGGAAGGAGGAGTAGGGGTCGATGCGGAGGCGGCTGGCGATGACATTGAAGCCGGGCGAACCGCCGCGGGGCTTCTCGAAGACGGCGCGTTCACCGCGGGTCTTGAGCTCGGCGAACTGGCTGATCTCGCTGCGGAGTATCTGCAGGCTCAATCGCGCGCTGTGCTCTTCCTTGATGATGGAACCGCCCGCGAAGGCGAGGACGTCGCCGCCGATGCCGCGGGAAAGGCCGAGCACGATGCCGACGACGAGCATCGCGCCTAGCGCGGCATAGCCGGCCAGGCGGTGGAAGCCGATAGTCGCGGAGACTTTCTTCTCGTGATCGGCGAGGGCCAGCATCGCCTGGACCTGACTGAAGGTGTCGACGTTCGCCGGGTCGGCCAAGCCGTAGAGCAGGAGCCGCCGGCGGATATCAGGGTCGAGCCGCACGGCCTCGATCGCCTCTTCGGCCTCGTTGGAGACGGGCCGCGTCTGCCTGAGCTTGAGCGTGACGCGGAACTTGAAATGGTCGGAGAGGGGCGCCCAATCCTGTGTCCCTTCGGGCTGGCAGAGCATGTCGGCGGCGAGCGCCCCTTCGGCGATCATCGTCTCGATTTCGGCTTCGGTCAGAGGCCCGCGGGTTTCGTTGCCGATCTGGAGGGAGAAGGTGCGCATGCGGGCGTGGTCCATCCCTCTTCGGGTTATTCCCAGACTGCTTGGCGTCGATGGTTACGCAAGTCGAATGGGCTCATCGATACCTTTTGCAAATCGTCTCGGAACCCTCTTTGCTGGTGGCCGTTCGATGGCTAACCCGGGCATCAATCAATCGCAGAAGCAGGTCCAAGGACTCGTCCTGACACCGCAGCTTCGCCAGTCGCTCCGCATCCTTCAGGTGCCTGCGGCCGAGCTCCTGCGTGAGATCTCCGAAGAGATGGCGGCCAATCCTTTGCTGGAAGAAGTCGAACCGACCGGCAACGAGAGCCTGGACGCTCCCGTCCCCGCCGAAGACCCGGAAGAGGACGGACCACGCGAACTTTCCCTCGGCGACGACGACTTCGACGCGCTGAAGCGCATGAAGGAGGATTGGGACGAAAGCTATTACGAGGAGATCCGTTCCCAAGGCTACACGCAGGAGGACGAGGAACGCCGCCGACACATGATGGAATCGGCGACCGGCGAATCCTCGCTTTCCGAACACCTCGCCGACCAAGCCCGCACGGCTTCCGACGATCCGGCCGTGCAGGAGGCGCTCAAGCTCCTGATCGCCTCGCTCGATGAGCGCGGTTTCGTCGAGGAAGACCTTTCGACCGTGGCCCTGCGTTCCGGCCAGCCTTACGAAGCCGTCATGACGGCCCATACGTTGCTGATGGCCTTCGATCCGGCCGGCATCGGCGCCCGTGACCTCCGCGAATGCTTCCTCGCCCAGCTGCGTCAGCGCGGCCGGGGTCTTTCGACCGCCACGCGACTCATCACCGACTGCTGGGAGCCCATGATGGGCCGTCGGCTCGAGGAATGCGCCCGCGTCCTCGACGTCGAGCTCGACGACATCCGCGAAGCCCTCGCCGAACTCGCCAAGCTTGAGACCGTCCCGGCCCGCCGTTTCGCCCGCGACGACAACCGCGTGGTCACGCCCGACGCCACCGTCGAGCTGGACGAAGACGGCAAGTGGAAGGTGGTAATGGACGACCGTCACGTCCCGCGCCTCCGCCTCGTGCCCGCTTACAAGGACATGCTCGCCGGCCAGGCCCTCGGCGACAAGGAGCGCACCTACATCCTTGAGCGCATGCGTCAGGGCAAGTTCCTCATCGGCGCGATCGAGGAACGCCAGCGTACCATCGAGAAGCTCGCCCATATCATCGTCGAGCGGCAGGCCGATTTCTTCGAGCATGGACCTTCCAAGCTCCGACCGCTCACCATGACCGACGTCGCCAAGGAGATGGGCGTGCATGAGACCACCGTCGGCCGCGCCGCGGCCAACAAGTGGATGCTCACGCCGCACGGCCTCCGCGAATTCCGCTGGTTCTTCACTTCGGGCGTCGCGACCGCCGACGGCGGTACCGTCGCCCAGGAGGGCGTCCAGGAGCTGATCGCCGATATCCTCGCCCGCGAGAACCCGGCCGAGCCTCTGGCCGACGAGGCGATCACCGCCGAGCTGCGCAAGCGTGGTGTCCAGATCGCCCGCCGCACCGTCGCGAAGTATCGCGAAGCGCTGGGCCAGCCTTCGGCGCACATGCGCCGCAAGCGTCTCTGATCAGCCGAGGCGGCCGAGGACGGAGTCCCAGCCGAAGTTGGCCATGTCGGGGAAGACGAACTGCACGCCGGCCGTGAGGCCGTTCGGCAATCGCGCCGGCGCGACGACGAGAGGAAGTCCGGCCAGCGAGGCCGGGGCGTTGAGCGCGAGCAGGCGT
Organism: Verrucomicrobiota bacterium; assembly: GCA_009924535.1. GTDB lineage: Bacteria > Verrucomicrobiota > Verrucomicrobiia > Opitutales > UBA953 > UBA953. The sequence continues at coordinate 3,792 of RFRI01000013.1, read as the reverse complement.
CGGCGGTGCGTCGCGTCCGACGCCGCCTTGCTCACCGCTCCGCCGAAGGTCGCGGGCAGCGCGATGAAGTGGTGCCGGCGGAAGACGGCGCGGAAGGCGTCGATCACGCGGGCGCGGACGGCTTCGGCGGCGCGGAGCTCGTCGTAGGTGCGGCGGCGGCCGACGTCGAGGCGTTCCCAGACGATCGGATCGTACTCGGCGCGGCGGCGTTCGAGCCACGCGGCGTGGACGCGCGCGGCGGCATGGCCGCCGAGCGTCGGATAGGCATCGGCCGCCTCCGCCAAGGCGAGCCGCAGCAGCGTCGAGGCGGCGACGTCTTCCTGCGCGCCGGCCCGCAGGGCGACGGAGCGCATGGCGGCGAGGTCGTCCGCAGGGATGCCGAGGCCGAGGTCGCCGGCCCAGAGTCCGGCGCCGGCGGGCGGGGCTTCGCCGAGGACGGCGGCCGAGACTTGGCGGAGGTCCTTGGCCGAACGGGTGATCCAGCCTTGCGTGTCGTAGCCGGGCGAGAGCGGGAAGATGTCGCCGATGGGCGCGACGTCGGGCGAAAGCCGCAGGCCCCAGACGCCGCAATAGCCGCAGGGTACGCGGATCGAGCCGGCGGTATCGGTCGCGAGCGCGAACGGGACGAGCCCGCGCGCGACGGCGAAGGCCGCGCCGGAGCTGGAGCCGCCCGAGAGCAGTTCCGGGTGTTCCGGATGCGGGCAGTCGCCGAAGTGCGGGTTTTCCCCCGTGAGTCCGAAGGCGAATTCATTGAGCTGCGTGCGGCCGCACTCGATCGCGCCGGCATCGCCTGCGAAGGCGGCGGGGAGGGAAGAAGTCGTGCGGGCCGCGCCGATCTCTTCGGGGAGGAACGTCGAGCCTGCGTAGGTCGGCTCGCCGGCCCGGAAGTAGAGGTCCTTCGTGAGGAACGGCACGCCGCCGAGCGCGGCCTCGCGCAGGGGCCACGCCGCTTCGAAGCGGCGGGTCAGCGTGGCGACGTCAGGCAGTCCGCAGAGCGCCGCGCGTTGTTCCTCGGCGCCGAGCGCGCCCAGTTTGATCAGGAACGCTTCCGCCGCCATACGAGGACCGCGCGTGAGGGTGAACTCACGCCAGTCTTCGACGGACTGCGGCAGCAGGCTCACAGTTCCAGGGGGGTCCCCGGTTCGGGGTCGTGCACGCGCGTGCCGGGCATCGCGGCGGCGAGGGTCTCCTTCATCCAGGCGCGGGCGGGCGGGTCGCCGTGCGTCAGGACGATGTCCTTCGGCGCGAGGGCCTTCGCGAAGTCGACGAGTTCCTCGCGGTCGGCGTGGCCGCTGAGGTGGAAGCGTTCGACCTTGGCGCGCAGGGTCGAGGTGTGGTCCAGGGACTTGAACTTGAATTCTCCGCCCGGGTTCATGCCGATGAGCTCGCCGCCCGGGGTCTCAGGGTCGCAATAGCCGACGAAGAACACCGCGTTCTCCTCGTGGTCGAGCATGTTGGCGGCGACGCGCCAGGCCGGGGTCTTCTCGACGAGCATGCCGCTCGAGAGGAGGTAGATGCCGCGTTCCGGCATGTTCTTGCCGGGCTGCGTATACTTGCGGGAGAGCGGCAGGATGCCGAGGTCGCGGAGGACCTGCCGGCTGAACTTCACCTGCTTCGTCTTCTTGCTGGCCGCATCGAGGTAGTCGCAGAGGTCCATGCCGAGGCCGGAGCAGAAGATCGGCACGTCGGCGAGGTCGCCGTCGTCGGCGGCTTCCTGGAGCAGCATCAGGATCTCCTGCATGCGGCCGAAGGCGAAGGCGGGCAGCAGCACCGAGCCGCCGTCGTCGCAGATCCTGTTGACGGCCTTGATCAGGCGTTTCTCTTCCTTGCCGCGGTCGAAGTCCGGGACGGTGGTCGTCGCGCCGCGCGTGCATTCCATGACCAGCGTGTCGACCGGCGTGCGGGGGAAGTTGGCGCCGGCGACGGTGCGCTGGGCCTTGAAATGGACGTCGCCCGTGAAGAAGTGCTTCTTCTTGCGGTGCTCGATCAGGCAGCCCACGGCGCCGGCGACGTGGCCGGCCAGGTGGAAGGTCAGGGCGACTTCTTCGCCGCCGCGGCCGATGACGCGCGGATTGGCGATGGGCACCGCCGCGAGGGCGTGTTCCACGCGTTCGACGTCGGTCTCGACGTAGAGAGGGTAGTCCTGGTTGCCGGTCTCCTCGCGCTGGCGCTTCATCACCTGGATGGAGTTGCTCAACAGACGGCGGACGAAGAGGGTGGTGGCGGCCGAAGCGTAGACGCGCGAGGACGGGTGCTGCTTCAGGAGCAGCGGCAGCGAGCCCAGGTGGTCGAGGTGGCAGTGCGTCAGGATCACGCCGTCGACGTTGCCCTGGATCTTGTCGATCTGGGGCAAGGCCTTGCGGCCGTCGAGCTTGGGGTGGAGGCCGCAGTCGATAACCAGCCGCAGTCCGCCGAATTCGGCGAGCATGCAGTTGGCGCCGATCTCACGGCCGGAGTTCAGGTCGGTAAGTCGCATCAGGAAGGGTCGGAAGGAGGGGTCATGGCGAAGACCGGGATGCGCGTGTAGATGCGCTCGCCGGATTGGGTGGTGCCGTGGAAGGAGCCCTCGGCCGTAGTCGGTCCGCCGGAGAGGTGGTAGCTGTTATAGGAGAACTTCTCTCCCGGGGGCAGGGTGGGGGTCTCGCCGACGATGCCGTCGCCCTCCACGATCTCAATCGTGCCGTCCGGGGAGCGGATGATCCATTTCCGGCCCAAGAGCTTCACCGTCTCCTGGGAGAGGTTGCTGATGGTCAGGAAATAGACGAACGCGTGCGGCGTTTCGGGTGGGAAGTTGGCATCCCGATGGTGGACCACCTTGTCGACGGTGACCCTGAGGCCGAGGAGTTCCTTTCCGGTGGGTTGCACGTTGGCCAAGACAAGAGGGGTTGGCCCCGCTACGGAAGCCATAAATCGGCCAATCGTGCGGTATTTGCCCTTCCCGTCTTGCTCCTAGGGGCTGACGACCTTTGATGGACGTCGGATGCCTACCTCAGCCGAGCGCAAGCGCAACCTCGGGCGAGTCCCGGGGCGCTGGTGGCTGGTTTCCCTTTACCTGGTGTTGTTGGCGCTGTCGGCGGCCTTCCCTTTCTTCAGCGCCATCGAGACGATCGCCGATGGCGAGCCGATCCATGTCCCCGCTTTTGATTTCGTAGGCGATGAGGTCAAGGAGCTGAACTACAAGATCCCGATCCGCGCCCGCCTTCACGGCGTGCTCGGCGCGGAGGAGGCCCAGGAGTATGTCCAGCCCCGCTTCCGCAAGACCGTCGTCGTCTATCTCCACCGCATCCCGTGGGACGACCGTGGTTCGCAGTTCTGCGAGGAACTCGCCCGCGATCCCGATATCTCCGTCATCGAGCCCTTCATGCCGGGCTTCCGCAGCACGCCCGGCATGAAGGAGGTGCGGTCGATGGAATCCTGCCGAATGGTGAGGGTCTCGCCCTGGCCGCTGATGCGATCAAGAGCGGGCATGACGTTGTCACACTCACTGGCCATGATCTTCAGCGGGGCAGGAGCAATTTGCAGGGCGGTGGTTTCAGTCGATCCCGGTCCCAGCAAAATCGTTTTCGGAAAGGACAACTGCGCGGCGGCCTCGGCAATGCGGTCTGGCGCAATCGTGACAGCCTTTGACAGGTCAAATTCAGCGAGTTGCAGGGCAGCCGCCTCTGCGTCCATGGTCGGTGCCTGGGCAGCGTCATTGTTGGCCGGTATCTTCACCGGAGACAACCCGCCAGTCTTCGGGCCGCAGGCGCTCGTCATCAAAAGGCCGGGTAACGAGAGCAGGCACACGATGAT
>RFRI01000120.1 GCA_009924535.1 Verrucomicrobiota bacterium | reverse complement strand
CAAAGCAAGCAAGGGCACATGGCGCATCACCAGGTCGGATTGCATCAGTTCGCGGTGTGTGCTGAGCGCGGCAACTTCAAGAACCGAACCCTTCAGACGCTCACCACGTAGTTCATCAAGTCCGGCGATATCGATGAGCCACTGCGGATGGGTCAGTCTGAGGTTCAACGCTGGCAGCAGACTTTGCCCGCCTGCAAGCAACCGAGCGCCATCGCCATGTTGATGCATCAGTTGCATCGCTTCTTCAAGGTTTGCCGCTTTTTGATAAGCGAAAGAAGGGGCTTTCATGGCAGGGCAACTCCAGATTCAAGGCCAACGCTATCGGTTGTACGCATGGATGTGTTCTGACCCTTCGATGGAATCACAGGCTGAATGACCGCGCAAGCGCCCTGGGTCATAAGTCTTGCTCAAAGCGGGTTTCTGGGACAGTGAAAAGCGCAATATCCATCCACAGCGTTCAATCAACTGGACAAGCCTGCTTGGCTTCGCGCACAATCCATCCGAACAAAATCAGGCAAGCATGGGCAAACACGCTCGGTTCCACCTTGCACATATGGAGACAGCCATGGATATTTCACGACGCAAACTGATCGGTACGGCCTCGGGTCTAACGGTTGCAAGTTCCATGTTCAGCATGCCAGCATGGGCAGATAACCCGATCAAAATCGGTATGAGTATGCCCCAGACGGGTCCGCTCGGCGCCGGCGGGAAAGCAGCCCTGCTCGCCTTGAAGATGTGGGTTGAAGATGTCAACGGCCGCGGCGGTTTGTTGGGCAGGAAAATTGACTTCACCGCCTATGACGACCAAGGCAACCCCGCAAACACGCCGGGAATTTATTCCAAGCTTTTGGACGTCGACAAGGTTGACTTACTGATCGCTCCTTATGCCACCGTGCCGACTGCACCGATCATGCCTTTGGTCAAGCAACGCGGCAAGCTGCTGATGGGCAATTTCTCTTTCCAGGTCAACGCCAAGGTGAAACACGACATGTGGTTCAACAATGCGCCTTGGAACGACGCCGACGGTTGGTTTGCGGGCTTTTTGCAAGCTGCCAAGGATTCAAATTCCAAGACGATTGCGATTTGCGCATCGGACCAGGAATTTGCACAAAACCTTGCCAATGGCGTTCGTTCGGGCCTTGCGAGGACCGGTTTGAGTTCGGTCTACGACCAGAACTATCCGCCAACCACCAAGGACTTTTCTTCCATCGTGCGAGCGATCCGATCGGCTCGGCCCTGCTCGCTCATCTTTCCGTCACCCAGAGCAAGGTCGGCGTCGCCGCCGCGCCCTACGTGGTGATCGTCGCCGGCGGCGGTCCGGCCGGCTCCGAAGGAGTCCGTGCGAAGTGGCGCGCCATCACGGCCCCGGCTAAGGTTCCCGCCGGGTCGCTCGCCTTCCAGGTGACGAGCATTCCGACCGGTGGAGAAAGCGTGGCCGTCGGTCAGCTGACCTTGAAGGTCCTGCCTCCTGCCGCGACGAAGTGATCAGTCCTGCGCCTTACGCGCGGCCTTCATCTCGGACGTCGTCGCGCGTTTGAGCTTCTTCACCTTCGCCGCGGTCAGCAGCTGGTGCGGGCGCGTCATGCGGTCGATGAACAGGACGCCTTGGCAATGGTCGTGTTCATGCTGGACGCAGCGGGCGAGCAGGCCGGCGCATTCGAGGATGTGCGGCGCCCCGTCGGCGTCGCGGTAGCGCACGATCGCGCGCTCGACGCGTTCGACGTCGCCGGTGATGCCGGGGAACGAGAGGCAACCTTCGGTGTAGATCTCCGCTTCGCCGGGCGGCACGGTCACCGTCGCGTTGGCGAGGAGCATCGGCATGATTTCCTCGGGCTGACGGGCCTTGCCGTCGAGCACCGGGAGGAAGTCCTCGTCATGCACGTTCATGACGAAGAGCTGCAGGGAAAGGCCGACCTGCGGGGCCGCCAGGCCGATACCCTTGGCGGTCTTCATCGCGCTCAGCATCGCGTCGCCGAGCGAACGCAGGGCGGGGCCGAACTCCTTCACGGGGTCGCCCTTGGCCCGGAGGACCGGGTCGCCGTAGGGGCGGATGGTGAATTCGGCCATGGCTTCTGGTTACCTTTTCGGGGCGTCCGTGAAAGCGAAATCGCTCAGCCTTTCGGGCTGAAGTCGCCTTTCTCGCAGCGTCGCACGAAGGCTTCGGTGCGTTTGCGGATGCGGTCCCATTTCTCGCGGAGCTCCTGCGTCTCGTCGGCGGTGACGCGATGGTCTTCGATCGCGTCGGCGACGTCGGCGATGAGCAGGCCGAATTCACGCACAAGGGCGTTGGCAGCTTTGTCCAGATTGCCGCTCGGGGCCTCGCCTTCGACCGGCGTGAACTGGCCGCCGGCGCGTTGGGCGAGCCAGTCGACGATGCGGGTGTCGGCGGTGAGGTCGATCAGCAGGGCGGTACGGTGGAGAGGGTTGGGCTGACCGCTGCCTTTCTCCGCCGGCTCGCGCCACTTGTAGAGCATCGAGGCCGAGACGCCCAGCGACTTGGCGATCTGGGCATGCTTGCCGGCTTCGGTTTCGCCCGCCTTGAGGAGAGCGTCCTGCAGCACATGATGGGCTTCCTTGACCGGGGTGCGACGGGGGGCGGGCGGTTTCTTGGCCATGGGCGAGAATAGGGCGAGCCGAGCTCGGCCCGCAAGCGTGAGGCGAGGGTTACAGGTTTTTGGCCGGATTGTAAGCCGGCCGGTCCATAAATGATTGGAAAGGGGTCGGGGATTCGCATCGTCATCCCCATGATGCTTTCCGCCGCCTCCCCCGCAGAGGTCTCCCTTGTCCTGCCGATCGGCCTCCTGGTCTCCGGACTCGTCTTGATCGGCGTGGAGTTCTTCCTTCCGACGGTCGTGCTCGGCTTCCTCGGAGCCGTCATCTCCTTCGCCGGCATCACCCTGTCGGCCGCCGCCGGAGCGACGACGTGCGCGGTGTTCAGCGCCGTCTTCCTGGTTGTACTGACGCTTGAGTTCTTCGCTTTCCGCCGCCTCCTGCCGCAGACCGCCATCGGCCGTTCGATGATCAACGTCAGCAGCAACGAAGGCGCCGCCGTGCCCGCCGCCGCCGGCTTCGCGGTCTATGTCGGCAAGACCGGCAAGGCCGTCACGGTCCTCGCTCCCTCCGGCACCGTCGAGATCGACGATACCCGGATCGAAGCCTTCTCCCTCGACGGTTTCGTCGAACGTGGCGCCGCCGTCATCGTCACCGAAGCCGGTTCCGGCCGCGTGACCGTCCGCCGCTCCCGCTGACCCCTTCTCCATGCCCGAAAACATGTCCAACGTCATCCTCATCGTGGCCGCAGTCGCCCTGCTGCTGCTCGTCCTCTTCCTCTTGTCCTTCCTCGCCGTCTGGGTGCGCGCGCGCCTCGCCGGCGCCGAAGTCGGCCTCTTCGACCTCGTCGGCATGCGGCTCCGCGGCGTTCCCTACACCGTGATCGTCGACGCCAAGATCGCCGCCACCAAGGCCGGCCTCTCGGTCGACGTCGAGAAGATCGACGCCCACTACCTCGCCGGCGGCAACATCGTCCAGACCGTGCAAGCGCTCATCGCCGCGCAGAAGGCCGGCCTGCATCTTGATTGGAACCGCGCCTGCGCGATCGATATCGCCACCCGCGGCACGAACAAATCGGTGCTCGAAGCCGTCCTCACCTCCGTCAGCCCGAAGGTGATCGATTGTCCGAATCCGGCCAGCGGACGCACCACGATCGACGCCGTCGCCAAGGATGGCATCCAGGTCAAGGTGAAGGCCCGCGTGACCGTCCGCACCAACCTCGACCGTTTCGTCGGCGGCGCCCAGGAGGAGACCATCATCGCGCGCGTCGGCGAAGGCATCGTCACCACCATCGGTTCCTCCGAGAGCTACAAGGTCGTCCTCGAGAACCCTGACCGTATCTCCAAGACCGTGCTCGAGCGCGGTCTCGACGCCCATACCGCCTACGAGATCATGTCGATCGACATCGCCGACGTCGACGTGGGCGACAACATCGGCGCGATGCTCCAGGAAGCGCAGGCCAACGCCAACAAGAACATGGCGCAGGCCCAGGCCGAGATCCGTCGCGCCGCCGCCGTCGCGCTCGAACAGGAGATGCGCGCCCGCGTCGAAGAGATGCGCGCCCGCGTCGTCGAGGCCGAAGCCCAGATCCCGCAGGCCCTGGCCGACGCCCTGCGTTCCGGCCGCATGGGTTACATGGATTTCCAGCGTCTCGAAAACCTCCGTTCCGATACCGAGATGCGTAAGGGCATCGCCGGCGACGGTCCCGCGCCGGGCGCCAAGGCCTGAGCATGGATTCGGCGCTTCTCATCAAGGCTTGTCTCGCCCTGGTCGCCTTCGTGATTTGGGTGATCGGCAAGGCCGCATCGGCCTCCTCCGGTCCGGCCCCGCTGGCCGCGACGCCTCCGCCCGTGGCGCGACGTACGCGACGCGTCCGCAACGCCCCGGCGCCGGCTTCCGCCCCGGCGGCTCCGGTCGCCCCGGCCCCGGCGGCCGCGGCCCATCTCGACGCTTCGTCCCTCGTGGTCACCCGTCCCGCCCGCGCGCATACGCGCACCCAGTTCCGCGGTTCCGCCGCGCTCCGTCAGGCGATCGTCGCCCGCGAGGTGCTCGGCCTGCCGCTCGCGCTCCGTCCGCCGCGTTTCTGATCAGCGCCTCGGCGCGAAGATCCGCGCGGCCAGGTAAGGGAGCGCGCAGCAAAGCACGATGCCGGCGCCCGACGGCACGGCTGGCGCGTAGTAGGAAAGATAGAGACCGCCGATGCCGCCGAGCAGCGCGCAGCCGGCGCCCCAGGCCATGACCTGCGGCACGGTGCGCCCGAGGAGCACGCCCGTCGCGGCCGGGATGACGAAGAGGGCGGTCGTGAGCAGCGCGCCGACCAGGCGGACGCACGCGACCGAGCCCAGCGCGACGAGCACGAGCAGCACGACGCGCATGAGCGCGGGGCGGGCGCCGAGCAGGGCGGCATATTCTTCGTCGAAGGACGCCAGCTCGAGTTCCTTATGCAGGGCCCGCAGCCCGGACAGCACGATCGCGGCGGTGACGCCGATGACCAGCAGGTCTTCGCCCCCCACGGAGACGACGCTGCCGAAGAGCAGGCCCGCGAAGTCGCGCCACGAATTGGCCTGCTGCATCAGCGCGATGCCCGCGGCGAACATCACGGAGAGCATCACGCCGACGGCGCTGTCTTCGCTCGTGCCTTTGCGCGAGGCCAGCCAGGCCGCGCCGCAAACCAGCAGCGCCACCAACGCGCCCACAATGCGGTCGCCGCCGGGCCGCTGGCCCCACAGGCGGCAAATCGCGTCATAGACCAACCAAAACA
>RFRI01000119.1 GCA_009924535.1 Verrucomicrobiota bacterium | reverse complement strand
GTTCACGTTCGAAGGCCGAGTCGACCAAGGCGGCCTTGGCTCGTGTCGCCCCGGTGGACCGGCTGAGCTTTGCCGAAGTTGACCTTCTTTCCGATGCGGGATGGAAAGAGGCGATGAAGGGATGCGCGTATGTCCTGCACGTCGCCTCTCCCTTCCGATTGAAGGAGCCGGCGGATGAGAATGAGCTTATTATTCCCGCGGTCCAAGGCACGCGCAGGGTCGTCACCGCTGCCCAGATGGCGGGTGTCAGGAGGCTTGTGCTTACCTCGTCGATCTTCGCCATCATTGCTGGAAAAGAGACGGGTCGGTATGGTCCAGGCGACTGGTCTGACACCAATGCCAACATCGGCGCCTATGCCAAAAGCAAGACCTTCGCCGAGCGCGCTGCCTGGGATGCGACCAAGGGGGGAAATATGGAGCTGGCCGTCATCAACCCTGGGGCTGTCTTCGGACCGTCCCTCGGGGCCGCGCTCGAAGGGCAAAGCGTGACGATGATGACCAAGATGATCGCGGGCAAGGTCCCGATGATTCCCGACATGGGCATGGGTATGGTCGACGTCCGCGATGTCGCCAGGCTGCATGTGGCCGCGATGACTGCCGCCGGGGCCGCCGGCAAGCGTTTCATCGCCTGCACGGCCGAGCCTGTCGAGATGGCCGCGGTGGCGCAGGTCTTGAGGGAGGCAGGCTATGCGAAGGCCCCGTCGAAAAAAGCACCGACGTTTCTCCTCAGGTTCATCGGCTTGTTTGACCCGGAGGCCCGCGGCATGTTGCCGTTCATCGGTAGGAAAGCTTCCTTTGATAACCGCGCCACTTTCGAGGTGCTGGGCTGGAAGCCCACGGCGATGGACGTCTCATTCAGGGAAATGGCGGCGGCCATCTCGAAGTAGGCTAGACGACCCGGGGCCGATATGGATAGTGGGGAGATGAAATGGCGTTCAGCGTGTCCCATCTGCTCGGCCCTTGATGTGCTCGGCGACCGCTGGACCATGCTGATCGTCAGGGACCTCATCGTCCATGGTCCGCGCACGTACTCGGAGCTGCTTGATTCCCGCGAAGGTATCGCGACCAACATTCTTGCGGATCGACTCAGCCTGCTTTCATCCCTGATGCTTGTCGAGAGGGTCAATCCGGATAGCCCGGCGCGTAATAATGCGTTTAGGCTAACCAAGGGCGGCGAGGCGTTGCGTCCGGTGCTTGAGGGACTCGGCAAATGGGCTCAGGTAAACCTGAAGAACTTTCATCAGGACATGTTACGCATGCCTGATAGCCCGAAGAAAAGAAAATGAGGAGATCTGGCGAGTGCTGGCTGGCGCGCTAGGGCTTGTTGATTTCGCGGGCGCTTTTGTTTCGCCAGAATTAACCTCTGTCTTTCCCCGAAAAGGACATCGTCAAAACCGCTTTCCCAATCTTCTCAAATTTTCCCATAATTAACACCTAAGTTGCCTACAGAAACGTCTACAGCTTCACCGAAACCGCATAAACACTAAGGAAAACACACTAATGCCACTCCTTCGAATCCCATCCTCTCCGCCACTTTAACGGCCCCTTCAAGTATGCTGGATGGGGTGAGAACCCGTTCGGTGAGCCGTTAGGCGAACAGGCGATGCCGCCGGCATCGGGCGGAGCCCGGAGCGAAGCCTAGCCAATCCCATCCTCTCCTATTCGCACCGCGGCTCGCGACGGAGGGTTGGTTTCTAGGGTTAATCCACCCGTCCGCTTGCCCGGAGCCCGAGGATCACATCCGCTCGCCGGCTATGCTCGCGGAACTGCTCGGCGTTCTCAGGTAGCTTGATATCCAGGTCGAAGGTCGGGATCATCGCCTTCATCCGCGCATGCCCCTCTGGGCTGGCGAGCAGGGCGGGGAAGCATTTCCTGATGACCTCGAGCACGATATTTACCGAGACCGAGGCGCCAGGCGAGGCTCCGAGCAGCGCGGAGATGCTGCGAGCGGCATCGGTGATGACCTCGGTACCGTAGTGGACGATGCCGGCCTGACCATCCGTCTTCTTGATGGCCTGCACCCGGATACCTGCGTCGATCAACTTCCAATCCGCAGCCTGGGCGGCCGGATAGAAAATCTTCAGCACCTCGATGCGGTTCCGCATGCTCTGCGTGCCCTGCTGGATGAGGTAGCGGACAAGGTCGAGGTTATGTATGCCGATATTGACGAGGGTCGTGAGGTTGTCCGGACGGATGGAGAAGGGCAGGTCGGTGTAGCGGCCCTGCTGGTGCAGGAACTTCGTCGTCCAAGCGGCGAAGGGGCCGAAAAGCAGCGTTTTCCTGCCATCCAAGATGCGGGTGTCGAGGTGCGGCACAGCCATCGTCGGGGCCGCGGCGAGCGCTTGACCATAGACCTTTGCCTGGTGCTTCTCGACGATTTCCGGATTATCGCAAACGAGCCACTGGCCGCCGATAGGGAAACCGCCCAGGCCCTTTGCCTCCGGAATGCCGGACATCTGTAGCAGCGGAAGCGTGCCGCCGCCTGCGCCGACGAAGACGAACTTGGCGCGGTTTGTCCGAACAATCCCCGTCGCTGACTCCTTCACGCGGACTTCCCAGCCCGTGGTGTTTCTCCGCAGGCCGATCACGCGATGGCCGGAGGCGATGCCGCATCCCTCCTGCCGTCCGAGCCAGCTTAGCAGTTTGCGAGAGATCGCGCCAAAGTTCACATCCGTGCCCCCGTCCATCTTGGTAGCGGCAATGGGTCCGTCGCCCCGACCTTCGACCAGGAGCGGTGCCCAGCTCGCAATGGTGGTACGGTCAGTAGTGAAGAGCATCTCCCGGAAGAAATGGTGGGCCGACATTCCGGCGTGGCGGGCCTTGAGGAATTCCACCTGGTCAGCTCCATGCACGAAGCTGATGTGGGGGACGGGATTGATGAATTCCCTCGGGTGACTGGCCATGTCGTTGGCCAGGGCGTAGCTCCAGAACTGTTTCGATTGCTCGAACTGCTCGAAGATCTCGATGACCTTGGCCACCTTCACCGAGCCATCCGCCTCGCGCTTGGGCGTGTAGCTCAGCTCGCAGATGCCCGCGTGCCCGGTGCCGGCGTTATTCCAACCATCCGAACTCTCCTGTGCCAAGCCATCGCTGGCCTCATAGAGCTGGATGGAAAGTCGCGGATCGAGCCGCTTCAGCATCGCTCCGAGATTGGCCGACATCACCCCGCTGCCAATCAGGATGACATCGGGGTCTTGAACGTGGGTGGCGGTGGGCATTCGTTTGGGCAAGCGTTGGTTAATGGACGTTGGGAGATGGTCAGGCCGGGATGCCAGCGGAATCACTGGGCTGCTTTTTCAAGTTACAGCCCTTGCTCCCCGCATGGCAAGTCCCTTGGGGGCCGAACACGGGTCAGGCCGTCACTCATTTATGGCTGATACTTAAACGAAAGTTTTTGCCAGTTTTAGTATCAGTGCGGTTTAGTAACGGCCTGACCCCTTGGTCGGCCACCGAGATTTGTTATGTCAATGCCCGCGGGCCCTGAATCGACATCTGTTGTGACTCGGTGCGAATGGGGTTTAAAATACGGGTCAACGGCAGGCATGGCTAGGGTGTTGGGTGCGGGGTTTACTTTCCGCATCTGCGTGGCCTAACTGTCCCCATGCCCCGAGTCTTGCCCCTGTTTCTCGCTTTGTTGATGTCCGGCGTCGCCGTTGCGGCTCAGACGCTCCGGCAGGTTTCGCCTTGGAAATCTGGCGTCGGCCTGGCCGACCGGATTGCGGATCGCCCGGCGGATTGGCCGTTGCTGACGGTGCAGTTCAGCCATGTGACGCCCGAGAATTGCATGAAGCCGGCGGCGCTTCGTCCGACGGAGCAGGCCTGGAACTTCAATCAGGCCGACAAGTTCGTGGCCTTCGCTAACTCGAAGGACCTTAAGGTCGTCGGTCACTGCTTGGTCTGGGCCAAGGATGACCGCACGCCGGCTTGGTTCTATCAGGACGGCGGCGCGCCGGCCTCGAAGGAAGTCCTGCTGGCGCGCATGAAGTCATACATCGAGACGGTCGTCGGCCGTTATAAGGGCAAGATCGCCGCTTGGGATGTGGTCAATGAGGCTCTTGACGACGGCAAGGCCGAACTGCGTGAGTCCGGTTGGACGCGGGCCGCGGGTGAGGACTTCATCGCGCTGGCCTTCGACTACGCCCACGCGGCCGATCCTTCGGCTCAGCTGATCTATAACGACTATAACAACGAACTCGACGGCAAGCGGGAGAAGATGCTGGGCCTACTTGCCCGCCTGAAGGCCCGTAAAACGCCGGTTCATGCCGTCGGTCTCCAAGGGCACTACGAGATTGATCGCGTTCCCTATGAGGCGCTGGAGAAGACCCTGATCGCCCTGCGTGGTATCGGTATGAAGGTCGTGGTCAGCGAACTCGACATCGACGTCATCCCGCGCGGCCGCTGGTGGGCCGACGGCAACAAGCACCGCGCGGAGATGGCGAAGATCAATCCCTACGTCGATGGCTGCCCGCCCGAGATCCTCGCCCGCCAGGCCGAGCAATACGCCCAGCTGTTCCGGCTCTTCCGGAAGTATGACGACGTCATCGACCGCGTGTCGTTCTGGAACCTGCACGACGGACAGAGCTGGTTGAACGATTTTCCTTGGAAGCGCGTGAACCACCCGCTGCTCTTCGATCGGCAGGGCAAGCCCAAGCCGGCCTACGATGCCGTGGTGAAGGAACTCGCGGCGGTCGTTGCGCCCGCCCGCGCCATCGAGAAGGCCCATGCCGAGACCTGGCGTCGCTTCGTCGACGAGCATGGTATCGTTCGTGATTACGTGGGAGACCTGCCGACGCCTGAAGACTGCCGCTTGGGCAAGCCCAACGCCATCGGTTGGTGGAGCCCGATCGAGAACGGGCCGATGTTCACCGGCATGTACCTCAACGCCATGGTCGAAAAGGCCCGACGCTCCGGTGCCGCTGCCGACAAGGAGCAGGCCCGTAAGCTGGCGCAGGGACTCCTCAAGTGCGCCTCCGTGTCGGATGTCCCTGGCTTCGTTGCCCGTGGGGTCGGCTCCGACGGCAGGTGCCACTATCCGCTGAGCTCCGACGACCAGATGCACCCATGGTTCCTCGGCATGCAGGCCTATCTCCTGAGCGACATCCCGAGCACCGAGGAGCGGAAGGTGCTCGTGGCCAAGGTCCGCGAAGTCGCCGAGTCGCTGGAGGGTTACGGCTGGAAGGTCCCGTGCGATGGCGCGTTCAAGGGCGATTTCCGCGGTGGCTTCAAGGGCGAGCACTTCCGGGACGTCGTGCGTTACCTGCACATGTTGCATGCGACCTATGAGATGACCGGTGATGCCGTCTGGCTGGAGCGTTACCGCAAGGCGTTGGCTGAAAAGCCCGAGAAGTCGGCCGAGAC
>RFRI01000118.1 GCA_009924535.1 Verrucomicrobiota bacterium | reverse complement strand
ATACCGAGCTCTCGCTCTCCGTCGAACGCGCCTTCCGCGAATCGCTGGTGACGGACCGGCTCGGCGCCCTCTGGTCGCTCATCCTGGCGAAGTGCTTCCTGGCCCAGTGGGCGATCCTCCGCTTCGCGATCCCGATCAGCGGGCCGCGCTATATCTGGACGCTCACCCTGGTCATGGCGATCGTCGCTTCGGCGTATTACCTCCACGCCCATCGGGTCAGGCTTTACCTGCTGCCGACACACTTCCGCGTGAACGCCGCGGTGCTCGCTGGGCTGATCGTGGCCTTGGGCTTCGTCGCCTATGCTCACTTCGCGCTCGGCCTGCTGTCCGCTCCGCTCGCCGCATCCTTGGCGGCGGTGCTGCTGGGCTCATGGTCTCTCGCCCGGGCGGCCTTGCGCCGCGCCTGGCCGCCGCTCTTCGGGGCCTTCCTTTGGTGGGGCCTCGCCGCGACGGCGATACGCTCTCCGGCCGACCAGGCGTTGCTCTGGTTAGGGTTGGGACTGTTGTGCGCGCAGGCTCTGCCGGGCTTCGCGGTCGCGGCCCAGGCGTCCCGCCGTCGCGTCTGATCAGGCCGACGCCTTGGCTCCGGCGCTGTTCATGAGGTGCGTCATGAAGCGCTTCATGGCCGGCGTCAGGACGCGGCCTTTGCGGTGCAGGATGGCCAACGGACGCGCCACGCGGCGGTCGCGCAGGCGGAGCATCACGAGCGTGCCTTGCTCGACTTCCTGGCGGATGGTGCCTTCGGGGACGAGCGCCACGCCGGCGTCGACTTCCACCGCGCGCTTGAGCGTCTCGATGTTGTCGAATTCCATCGAAGGCTCGAGCTCGATGCGCTGTTCGCGGAAGAACTGGTCGAGCGCCTTGCGCGTCGGGATGTCCTGGTCGAAGCCGATGAATTTGCCGCCTTGCAGGTCGGCGAGGTCGATCTCCTTCTTCGCCGCGAGCTTGTGCTTGGGCGAGCAGATGGCGACGAGCTGGTCTTCCATCAGGGGGATGATCTCCACCTGGCGGGTCTTCTGGGGGAAGGCGACGAGGCCGAAGTCGACGGCGTTGGAGATCACGTCCTCGTAGACGAGGTTCGAGCGGCGGTATTCTACACGTACGTTGACGTGCGGGAACTCCTGCATGAACGACTTCACGTGGGGCGGGAGCTCATGGAGGCCGATCGAGACGATGGTCGAGATGTGGACCGTACCGCTGACGACCTTGCGCATCTCCTGCATCTCGCTGCCGACCTGCTCGTAGCGGTTGAGGATGTCCTTGGCGGCCTCGTAGAGGCTGCGGCCTTCGCGCGTGAGCCGGAACTGCTTCTGGCTACGGTCGACGATCAGGACGTTGAAATGCTTTTCCATCGAGCGTAGCTGCTGGCTGACGGCCGACTGGGTGATGGCATTGAGCTTGGCGGCCTTGGAGAAGCTTTCGTTGTCCACCAGGTCGCGGAAGATCTTCAGGTTCTCGATATGCATGGGAATGAAAGACCCCATGATTAATGAATCTAATGGGATAGGACTTCAAGTGTAGATGTGCTAATCCTAGGCCTCGGTCCCTTGGGCGGCCTAGGGAGCCCGACTGGTTGACTCCCCGCCCGTTCTCCCTCCCTCTGATGCAAATGGTCTCCTCCGACCAGTTTAAGGCCCACTATGAGGGGGTGCTGACCCGTATCGCGACCGCCTGCGCTCAGGTCGGCCGGGATCCGTCGTCGGTCAGGGTGCTGCCGGTGACCAAGACCAACCCGGTGGAGGCCGCATTGATGGCCTACGGGCTTGGCTTGCGGGCCGTCGGCGAGAATCGCGTGCAGGAAGCCGCCGGAAAGCGCCCGATGGCCCCGTCCGACCTACGCTGGGAACTCATCGGCCATCTGCAGTCCAACAAGGCCAAGCACGCCTTGCAGGCCTTTGACGTCATCCAAAGCGTCGATTCCCCCGAGCTGGCCACCCGCCTCGGTCGTCTGGCCGGCGAGATGGGCCTGCGGCCGCAGGTCCTGCTTCAGGTCAACTCCGGTGACGACCCTGCGAAGTTCGGGTGCGACCTCGCCGATGCTCCTCGGTTGCTTGAGGCGGCCTTGGCGCAGCCGGCCCTGGTCGTGCGGGGGCTCATGGCCGTCGCGCCGCTCTCCGAGGACCCGGCGGACGCCGATCGCACCTTCGTCGAGCTTCGTCTTTGCCGCGACTCGCTGGCCGCCCGCTTCGGGGTGGTGCTCCCGGAATTATCGATGGGCATGAGCGGAGACCTTGAATCTGCCGTCGTAGCAGGTTCTACTTGCGTCCGCCTAGGCTCGACCTTGTTCGGTCGCCGTCCCTCCGCATGATCCGCCGTCTTCAAATCCGCGACCTCGCCCTGATGGATCGTACCGAGCTCGAGCTGGGTTCGGGCTTCACGGTGGTGACGGGCGAGACCGGCGCGGGCAAGTCCGTGCTGCTCGGCGCGCTGTCGCTTCTCGCCGGCAATCGCGCCGCCAAGACGATCGTCCGCAAAGGCGCCGAGGAATGCTCGGTCGAAGCCGAACTCGAGACCGACGGCGACAGACGCTTCGACGAAGTGCTGAAGTCCCTCGATCTGCCGGCCTGCGACGATGGTCTGCTGATCCTGAAGCGCTCGGTCCACGCCACCAAGGCGGGCCGTATCTCCATCAACGGCGGCTCGGCCACGCTGACCCAGCTGCAGCAGCTCGGCGAACTTTGGATCGATTTCCATGGCCCGGGCGAGCCGCAGAAGCTGATGCGCGCCGAGACCCAGCTGGAGATGCTCGACCTGCATGCGGGCCTCGCCTCCGCGCTGGCGACCTACCGCACGGGCTGGCGTCTGCGTAACGACCTGCTCCGGGAAGCGGGCGAAGCCGCCACGGCCGAACGTCTCTCCGAAGACGAGGCGGCCTTCCTCCGTACCCAGCTCGACAAGCTGGATTCGCTCGATCTATCCGAAGAGGCCATCGCGAAGCTCGAACGCGACCACGCCCGTTCTTCCCGCGCCCAGGAGCTCGCGGCCTTGCTCGGGCAGCTCGAAGCCGGCTTAGGCTCCGATGGCCTAGGTGAAGTGCTCCCGAAACTCCTCAAGGCGGGCGACGACGTCGCCCGCATCGACGAGGAGGCGACCGCGCTCCGCGATCGCCTCAACTCCCTCGCGGCCGAAGCCGAAGATATCCGCGCCGACTTCGCGCGCCTCGGGCGCGGGCTTTCCTCCGATGACGAGTCCGCCGCCGAGCTCGACGGAAAGATGAATCTCTGGCTCGAGTTCCGTCGCAAATACGGTCCCGGCGCCGACGCCGTCCGCGAGAAGCGCGAGGCGCTCCGTCGCCGCCTGGCCTCCCAGGGCGACGTCGAAGCCCGCGTGGCCAAGCTGAAGGCCGAGGCCGCGAAGGTGGAGAAGGATCTCCGCAAGCAGGCCGAAGTCCTGCGCGCCGCCCGTACGAAGGCCGCCGACAAGCTCGCCGCCGCCGCCAAGAAGATGCTGGGTTCGCTCGGCTTCAAGAAAGCCGACCTGCGCATCGAGGTCGCCGTCGCCGAGCTCGGCCCGCAGGGCGCCGACGCGGTCCGTTTCCTTTTCTGCCCGAACGTCGGCCAGGATCTCCTGCCGCTCGATCAGATCGCGTCCAGCGGCGAGGCCGCCCGCGTGATGCTCGCGTTGAAGACCGTGCTCGCCGCCGTCGACCGCACTCCGGTGCTGG
Source organism: Verrucomicrobiota bacterium (assembly GCA_009924535.1). Lineage (GTDB taxonomy): Bacteria > Verrucomicrobiota > Verrucomicrobiia > Opitutales > UBA953 > UBA953. The sequence goes on along the minus strand of RFRI01000118.1, from coordinate 1,700 downwards.
TCTTCGACGAGGTCGACGCCAACGTGGGCGGTGAGATCGGCGCACAGGTCGGCCGTGAACTCGCCGCCCTCGGCAAGGGGCATCAGGTCTTCTGCGTGACGCACCTCCCGCAGGTTGCGGCCCTCGGCCACGCCCACCTGGTCGTGACGAAGACGCAGGACGACAAGTCGACGACGGTCGAGATCGCCCCGGTCCACGGCAAGCGTAAGGACCGCGAGTCCGAACTGGCCCGCATGCTGGGCGACCGTGCCAGCAAGGTCGCGCTCTCCCACGCCCGCGAACTGCTCGACGGCGCGAAGTAGGCTCAGGCTTTCTTCACGAACCGGTCCAGCCGGAGGCGCTGGATCATCCGCAGTCCGATCGCGGCCGCCCAGGGCTTGGGCAGGCGTGCCGAGAAGACCGCCAGGATCTTATGCTTCCAGCCGGTGACCACGACGGGCCGGCGGGCCGCCATGCCGCGGACGGCTTCATCCGCGCATTCTTCCGAGGTCTGCCCGCCGAGGCCGGTCGAACTCGCGAAGCCCGCCGCCTTGGAGAAGTTGGTCGAGACGGGCCCGGGGCAGATGGCCACGCAACGGATACCGTGACGCTTGGCCTCGGCGTCGAGCGCGACGCTCCAATCCAGCATGAAGGATTTCGTCGCGGCATACGTGGTCATCAACGGGGTCGGCTGGAAACCGGCGAGCGAAGCGACGGTGGCCACCATGCCGCCGCGCGTTTTCAGCTCATCCCAGAGCCGACCGGTGAGTTCGACCGGCGCGCGCACGTTGACGTCGATCATCTTCAAGGTGTGGTCGACGCCGGGGGCCGGAAACTCCCCGTAGGCGCCGAACCCGCTATTATTAATCAGTAGCATCCTGCCTTCGCTGGGCATTAGTTTCCGTAATTCGGAGACAACCGACGCGATGTCAGCGGTTTGCGAGAGGTCGCAGGTAAGGTGAGTGAAGTTCAGGGAATTCGGAACTCCCTCGGGAATCGTCCGGGAAAGGTTGAACACCGCGGCTTTGGTCTCAGAATTACTGATACGCGAGAGTATCGCGCGTCCGATCCCGGAAGATGCCCCTGATATGATGACCACGGAAAAACTCCTGAAGAAATCATCGACGGTCTTGTTCTTTGACATGGGCGCAGAGTCTCACGTCACCCCCCAAAACACAACACACATGACAAGTGCTCCGATCGTCGTGACCGGGGTCCATATGGACCTCACCGACGCCCTGAAGGAAACGGTGTGCGCCAAGGTCGAAAGACTGCTGCGCCACAACCCGCGGATCATCCGCGTGCTCGTCGAACTCGTCTACACCCGCTGCAGCGACCACAGTCGTGAATTCGGGGCCCAGATCCGGCTGGAGGTGCCGGGCCCGGACATCGTCGTCCGGGAAGAGTCGGACGACCTCTACAAATCCATCGATATTTTGGTCGATAAGGTCGACCGCCAGCTTCGCCGCCGCCATCGCCTGGATAAGGAAAAAAGGAATCATCCGCATCCGACAGACCTAGGCGACCTGGGACGCGCGGCGTAAGGACGGTGCGGTGCCGGCCGGTTGTCGGTGAGGACGGCTCAGTCGGTGAAAGTCGAAGTCGGTATGGCCGGAAGTCGGCAAAACAGACGGAAAGCCAGTCAGACGGCGAAGATAACGGACGGTCAGTCAGGTAACAGACAACAAAAGCCAAGCTAGCACAGTCAGAATAAGGTACAG
>RFRI01000117.1 GCA_009924535.1 Verrucomicrobiota bacterium | reverse complement strand
GGCGACGCCACGATCACCACCTTCAATAGCAGCAGCGGTTCGACGACCATCGGCGGCGTGGCGACCATCACCACCCTGACGACCGGCACGCTGAACCTGAACGGCGCTACGGCCGCGGTCACTACCCTCAACGGCGGTACGATCACCCTTGGCACCACCGCCCTCACCGTCTCGGCAGGCACCAGCGCCGGCTCCATCAGCGGCTCCGCCGGCAGCGTGATCGTCACCGGCGGCACGCTCACCGTTTCGGGCGCCAATACCTACGGGGGGGGCACGACGGTCAACTCCGGCAGCTTGATCGTCGGCGCGACCACCGCCCTCCCGACCAGCGGCCCGATCGCCGTCAATGCGGGCAGCCTGCTGACCCTGAACATCGCCGGAACGTTCGGTGGCTCCAGCCAGACCCTCACGCTCAACGCCAATCAGTCGGCCAACCCAGTCCTCAGTACGTTGAGCAACGCAGCAGTCACGCTCCTGAGCAACGTCGTGTTCACCGACGGTACCACGAACCGCATCGAGCCGACAAGCTCGGGCGCGACGTTGACCCTGTCCGGCAACCTGACGGGTACCGGCAATCTGCTCAAGGCTGCAGCCGGAAACCTGATCCTTTCCGGAACGTCTAACACTTACTCCGGTTCGACCCAGATCGGCAACGGGACGATCACCGTCAACAGCGGCTCGAACCTCGGCACGGGCAATCTAACCTTATATCAAACCGGCAGCAACGCGACGACGGTCACCCTGAACAACGCCAGCCAGTCGATCGGCACGCTCAGCAGTTCCTGGACCGCCGTCACCGGGACAGTCGCCCAGACCCTGACGCTCAACGGTACGGTGCTCACCATCAACGAGAGCACGACACCACGTTCGGTGCGGGCGCCGTCGCGAGCCTCAATAGCATCATCGCCGGCTCCGGCTCGATCATCAAAGCAGGCACGGGCGCCCTCACGCTTACCAGCGCCAATACCTATACCGGGACCACGACCGTCAGCGCGGGTTCGCTCATCACCAGCGGCGCCGGGTTGATCGCGGGCGACATCACCGTGGCTTCGGGCGCGACGCTCACCCTCGGCAACGCCCAGACGGTCACCAACCTGGCCGACAACGGCACCGTCAACGTCAACGCGGCGGAGACCTTCGGCAGCCTGACCGGCAGCGGCACCCTGAACGCCAACGCCGCGATCACGGTCACCAATACGAGCCCTGCCGTCAGCACCTTCACCGGCACGTTCAGCGGCAGCAGTTCCCTGACCAAGACCGGCACCGGGAGCCTTTCTCTCGGTGGCAACAGCGCCTCGACCTATTCCGGAGCCGTCAATGTGTCCGCCGGCGTCGTCAAGGCCACTTCCGCCGGCGCCCTTGGATCGGGCACCGTCACCGTCACGGCCGGCGAGGTGCGCGGCGCTGCGGGTGTCACCACTTCCAACAGTATCGTCATCGGAGCTGCCGCCGGCCTCACCTCCCAAGCATTCAGCGCCACCTGGAACTTCGGCACGACCACTCCAGCTGACATCAGCCAAGCCATTCCGACGACTGCCACCGGCAATGTCACAGTCAGCAACATCACCATCGGTAATAATTTAGGCTCTGGCGGAGGCTTAAGCACGGCTTCTCCCTCCTCGACCTACACAGGTTACTCCGCCTCGTACAACATGGCGAGTACCGCCGGAGGCTCAACGTATAACAGTGCTACCAGCGTCTATTACACCTTCACCATCACGCCTAATAGCAGCAACCAGTTCTCGCTTTCCTCGCTGAGCTTCGGCTCACGCTCGACAGGTACGGGCCCAGCGACAGCAGGTTTATACTCAAGCGCCGACAATTACGCCTCTGCCCTGGGCACATCGGCCATGGTCACGACCAGCACTTGGTCGAAAATCACGCCGACCTTCTCTGCAACCACTAACTCAAGCGGGGCGATCACCTTCCGCATCTACGGTTATGCTTCGACAGGGGCAGTAGGCAATACCGGCGCTGCCAACTGGCGCATCGATGACCTTGCGCTCGGCGGCCAGACCTATTCCAACACCCCGGCCACCGGCACCGGGACGCTGGGTATGGATACCTCAGGTACGACGACCTTCAGCACGGGAACGATTACGGTGAATAACACGGCGACGCTGGATGCGACGCTGGCCGACTCGATCGCGATCTTCCAGGGTGCGATCACGGGCGCGGGCGCGATCACGAAGACGGGCGCAGGCACGGTCAAGCTGTCGGGCGCCAATACGTTCTCGGGCGGGCTGACGATCTCCGCCGGCACCGTGCAGGTCGGCGAAGGCGGCACCTCCGGCACCCTCGGCACCGGCGCGGTCACGAACAACGCGGCCTTGGTCTTCAACCGCAGCAACGCCCTCTCGGTCGCCAACATCCTCTCCGGCACCGGCAGCCTGACCCAGGCGGGCACGGGCAACCTCACCCTCTCCGGCGCCAACACCTACTCCGGCGCCACCACGGTCTCGGCCGGCACGCTCACGGCCGGTAATAATTCGGCTTTCGGCTCGAGTCCGATCTCGATCAATGGCGGCACCTTAGCCCTCGGCGGCTTCTCGATCGCCAACATCGTCACGGTCACTTCCGGTACGCTCTCGGGTGGCACGATCCCGGTCGCCCAGATTACCCCGCAGGCTGGCACGATCTCGGCCATCCTTTCCGGCAGCGGCAGTTTCTCTAAGTCCGCCACCGGCACCCTGACCCTCTCGGGCGCCAATACTTTCACGGGAACGACCACGGTCTCTGCGGGCACCCTCTCCACCGCCTCCGGCGCACTGGCCAGCACGACCAGCATCGCTGTCAACGGCGCCATCCTCTCGGCGGTCAACTACAACTCCGCCGCGACGCTCACCCTGAATGCGACTGGTAAGGCGACGATTACCGGTGACGGCCTCACGGTCGGTGCGCTCACCAACGCGAATGCTACTGACGATAACGCCCTGAATTTCACCGGCACTGGCACGATCACCGCCGCCTCGCTCTCCGGCGCCGGTAAGACGACCTTCGGCGCCAACGCCACCATCACTGGCGGTATATCAGCTGGTATCGTCAACGTCACCAGCCTCCTCACCGCCAACGTCACGGGCGGTACAGTCTCGGCCGGCACCCTCACGGGCAACCTCTCCGGCGGCAACGTCACGGTCACTGGCCTACTGACGGGCAATGTGACTTCGGGAGCCGGCACGATTTCCGCGGGTTCCATGACCGGCAACGTCGGCAGTTCCGTCACGATAACAGGCCTCCTGACTGGCAACATCACCGCCGGCACGAACGCCCTCGGCTCGATCAGCTCGACCACCGTCTCGGGCGGCACCAACACCGTCACCGGCACGGTATTGATCACCACGGTTTCCAACGGCACGACCACCGTGGGTGGCGTGGCCACCCTGACGACCGTCTCCAACGGCACTCTTAACCTCAATGGCGCCACGTCGACCATCACCCACCTCAACGGGGGCACGATCGCCCTCGGCTCCACCGCCCTGACCGTTTCCGACGGCACCTACGCCGGCGGCCTCTCCGGAACCAACGGCTCCTTGACCAAGGACAGCGCTGACACCCTCACCCTTTCCGGAGCCAATACCTATGAGGGCCTCACCTCGGTCAGCGCCGGCATCTTGGCCATCAGCCATGGTTCCGCGCTCGGCTCCAATGCCAACGGGACGACGGTCGCAAGCGGCGCCGAACTCCGCCTCCTAGGCGGCATAACGGTCGCCTCCGAAACCCTCACGCTCAACGGCTCCGGCGTCTCGTCCAACGGAGCCCTGCGCAACTTCTCCGGCGACAACACCGTCGGGGGTGCGATCACGCTGGCCTCCGACACGCAGATTGTCTCTACCGCCGGCACGCTGACCCTCACCGGCGGGCTGGGAGGCTCCGACAAGAATCTCACCGTAGGTGGCGCCGGCAATGTAACCATTAGCACCGCCGACCTCGCGCTCGGTGCCGGTACCCTCACCAAGGCCGGCGCGGGCACCCTCACCCTCTCGGGCGCCAACACCTACGCGGGCGCTACCACGGTCAGCAACGGCGTGCTGGCCATCAGCAACGCGGCCGCGCTCGGCACCGACGCCGCGGGCACGACGGTCGCCGATGGCGCCGAACTGCGCGTCCAGGGCGGCATCACGGTCGCCACCGAAGCCCTGACGCTGAGTGGCGCCGGCATCTCGTCCAACGGCGCCCTGCGCAACTATTCCGGAGATAACACGATTGCTGGCGCGATCACCCTCGCGTCCGCGGTCAGGATCGTCGCCACCGCCGGCACCCTCACCCTCACGGGTGGAGTCACCAGCACGGACAAGAACCTGACCTTCGGCGGCAACGGCAACACGACCATCAGCACGACGGGCCTTTCCCTCGGCACGGGCTCGCTCACCAAGACCGGCAGCGGCCTGCTCCTCCTCTCGGTCGCCAACACCTACTCGGGCGGCACGACCATCAGCGGCGGCTCGATCAAGATCGGCGTCACCGGCGCCCTCGGCTCGGGCGCGGTCAACGTCGGCGGCGTAGGTACGCTCGACCTCAATAACCTGACGATCGCGAACGCGATCGTCCTCGCCGACGGCGCGACCCTCACCGGCGGCTCCCTGCCGACGACCTCGGTTCCCACGAGCGGCAAGGTCGACGTCGTCATCACCGGCACGAGCGATCTCGAGAAGAACGACTCCGGCCGCCTCGAACTGACCGCCGCCAGCACCTACACCGGCGCGACCAAGGCCGCCGGCGGCACGGTCGCGGTCTCCGACTTCGGTAACGGCACCTCGGCCAGCCCGCTCGGCGTGACGGCCCTGTCCGACCCTTCCAAGCTCGTCCTCTCGGCCGGCGCGACGCTCGAGTTCACCGGCACGACCGCTACGAGCACCGCCCGCAGCTTCACCGTCAGCGGCTCGGCCGGCATCGCCGCCGGCACGGGCGCCGCGGCGCTGACCTTCACGGAAGACGCCAAGATCGCCCTCTCCGGCGCGGCCCCCGAACTCAAGCTCACCGCCAACAACAGCGGCACGAACGTCTTCCGCGCCAGCCTCAGCGCCGCCGACATCGCCGCCGGCAACGGACTCAAGACCCTCACCATCGACGGCGCCGGCGTCTGGGTCATCGGCGGCAACGTCAATCGCTTCAAGCAGGACATCCGCGTCGACGTCGCCGGCGGCACGATCGCGCTGGAGTCCGGCGCCTTGCCCGCCACCGCGGTGATCGCCATCGCCGACGGCGCCAAGCTGCGCTGGGAAGCCGGCAATACGAACGACCTTTCGTCCAACCTCAGCCTCACCGCCGGCGCCACGGCGAAACTCGACCTCGGCAACAACAACGTCACCTTCTCGGCCGCCCCGACGGTGGGCGGCGCGGGCGCGACCATCGAGAAGCAAGGCTCCGGCT
>RFRI01000116.1 GCA_009924535.1 Verrucomicrobiota bacterium | reverse complement strand
GATGCGATCCTTGCGGGTGAAGGGCGCGAGCTGCTTCACGCCCTCCTCCCAGCCACCGAAGAGGTCCGTCGAACCGCGGGCGTCGATGGACTTGATGCGGGTGACGATGGCCTCGCGGTCGGTGACCTGGGTCAGCGGCTGGACGACTTCGATGGAGCTGTCGAAAGCCACGATGGCGACGCGGTCATCGGCACGAAGGCCGCGGACGATGCGTGCCGCGCTTTCGCGAGCGGCTTCGAGGGGCTCACCGCTCATCGAGCCGGAGCGGTCGATTACCAGGGAGAGGTCGAGGGGGGCGCGGGGGGTCTCAGCAGCATCGGCTTGCTGGGCCGGGGCGACGAGGCGGACGAGGACATGCGTCGCATCAGCGGCGGCGCGGAGGAAGCCCTTCTTGAGGGGCAGGATTTCGATCTTGGGTTGGTTCATGGGAGGAATCATCGCCTCCACTATGTGCCACCCCTCTTAAAATGTCAACACCACCAGAGATACTTTCTTGTCATTAGCACACGAAAGTTACTGTCATAATTATAAGTACTTGTTCATCAACGCCTTGCTGAAATTGTCCACGATCTCTTGCAGTTCGTCTTTTGTTGGGGTGATCCGACTGTCGATATTGAAGTGGGCTTCACACCAGTGGGCTAGGCGGAGTTTGGTCCATCTTTCCGTCTTAGGTTCATCCCCCCGGGTGGTGGGGTTGAAGGCCAGGAGTTGTTCGAAGAGATTGCGGGCGGCCGGGGAGAGGTCTTCGCGCGCCATCTCCTTTTTTATCATCAGGCGGAGGGCTTCGGCGGGGCTTTCTTCGCTATCGGCGATCTGTCTGAGCTGTTGGACGGTCGAGTAGCTGGTCTTGCGGCGGAACTTGGGCGACGACGAATCCGGCATTTCGCTGTCGCGGGATGAGAAGATAACGGGCGAGAGGCTGCGGTCCGGCTTGTAAGAGCGGAGAGGGGAGGGCTCGGAAAGCGTGTCGACGTCGCTGCTGCGCGTACGGAAGAAGAGCTTTTCCGCCTCGGTGGGCGTGGCTAATTCGTCAATGAGCTTATTCAGCTGCGAGACTTCTCGGTTGTCATGCAGGAGGGTGCGGATGCGGTCGAGGTCCCAGCCGCGTTCGGCCAGGAGGCGGGCGAGGAGCAGCTGCCTCACTTGTAGTGGGCCGAAGTTCGCCTTGCGGCGGTCATCCGGGGCGCGCTCGGGCTTGGAGAGCAGGCCTTCGTAGGCGTAGAAGCGCACCAGGCGTTCGGTCGAGCGGTGGCGATCGCCGAACCCGAGGGAAGCGAGTTTATCCGAGACGAAGGCGGCCAGGTCCTCGGCGGTGCCAAGGAATTCCTCGTCGTTCAGTTGGGCGGATAGCTTGAGCATGGTCGTGGAATAGAGACATTCTGCTGTCAGCATCTCGGAAAGGGCAATAATATAGTGTAAAACGCGACTGTCAGATTATCCCTAAAAAGAAGCAGGCCGTCCGGTGTCGGACGGCCTGCGAGCCGGCTCCCTCTGGGGGGGGGGTTAGGAGTTGTGGCTGTAGCCTTCTTCGCCGTGGTCCGAGATGTCGAGGCCGCGGGCCTCCTCTTCTTCGGTCGGGCGGAGGCCGATCAGGGCCTTCACCACGAAGGCGAGGATGGCGGTGGCGATCAGGGAGAGGACCAGCGTGACGCCGATCGCCTTGAACTGTTCGACCCAGAGCGTCTTGCCCACGATGTCCTTCAGGTTGGTGGTGAGATTGCCGTTGGCGTCGGCCGTGGCGCAGATGCCGGTCACGATGGCACCAAGGGTGCCGCCGACCGCGTGGACGCCGAAGGTGTCGAGCGCATCGTCGTAGCCGAGCTTGGCCTTCAGGTAGACGACCGCCAGGAAGGGCACCACACCGGCGAGGACGCCGATCAGCACCGCGGAGTTGGCGGAGACGAAGCCCGCGGCGGGCGTGATCACGACCAGGCCGGCGACGGCGCCCGAGCAGAAGCCCAGGATGCTGGCGTGCTTGCGGATGATCCACTCGAGACCGGCCCAGGTGAAGGCACCGACCGCGGCGGCGAGCGTCGTGGTGGTGAAGGCCTGAGCGGCGACGCCATCGGCGGCGAGCGCCGAGCCGGCGTTGAAGCCGTACCAGCCGACCCAGAGCATGCCGGTACCGACCGCGCAGAGCACCATGCTGTGGGGCGTCATGGACTTCTTGCCGAAGCCGATGCGGGGTCCGAGGATGATGCAGAGCAGGAGGGCGGACCAACCGGAGGTCATGTGGACCACGGTGCCGCCGGCGAAATCGATGGCCTTGATGGCAGCCTTGGCGTTCCAGACGCCGTTCATGTCACCGGTGATACCCCAGATCGCGTGGGCCATCGGGAAGTAGACGAGGAACATCCAGCCGAGCATGAAGAGCATGACCGCGGAGAACTTCATGCGCTCGGCGATGGCGCCGACGATGAGGGCCGGGGTGATGATCGCGAACATCAGCTGGTACATCGAGAACACGTTCTGGGAGATCCAGAAGGCGTAGTCGGTGTTCGGAGCGGAGGTCACGCCGTTGAGGAAGAAGTACTCGCTGCCGCCGAAGACGTGGCCGAGCAGGGTGCCGTCGAAGCTCTTGCCGAAGACCAGGGAGTAACCCACGGCCCACCAGAGCACCGCGACCAGGCCGGCGAGGCCGAAGCACTGCGCGACGACCGAGAGGACGTTCTTCGCGCGGACCAGGCCGCCGTAGAAGAGGAAGAGGCCGGGGAGCGTCATGAAGAGCACCAGCGCGGCGCAGATCATCATGAAGCCGTTGTGGCCGGGTGCCGCGACGCCGACGGTCGGCGTGGTGAGACCGGCCGGGATGGTGGCGTTGCCGTCCTTATCCTTGGGGCCGGTCTTCAACGCAGCGGTGGGATCACCGTTGCCGATGGCGGCCTCGAGGCCGGCGATACGCTGTTCAAGCGAAGGAGCCGGAGGGGGCGGAGGGGTTTTGGCCGCTTCGACGGCGGGTGCAGCCGCCGGAGCGGGCGCGTTCTGCGCGGACGACAGATAGGGCACTGCCGCCAGAGCGAGGATGGTGAGGGTTCGTAGCAGGGAGTTCATGGCGAGTGCTCTTTCGCAACCCTCGTGCCAACCGCCACCTTTCGAGCCGATGACTTGAATGTGCTCAAAAAACAACTTAACCCACCCGCAGGCCTGCTCGAAAAAAAGCAAACCTGCCGGCGACTACCCCGAGAGCAGGGCTTAATTATGATAATAGCCTTCTTCGCCGTGGTCAGAGATATCAAGTCCCTGAGCCTCGCCTTCCTCCGTCGCCCTTAGTCCGATGGTCGCCGCGACGAGCTTGGCGATGAACCAAGTCATGATCAGCGAGAGGGCGATGCAGAGAAGCATGGCGAGGAGCTGACCTTTGAGCAGGCCTTTGGCGATCAGCTTGCCGCCGGCAGGATTCGCCTGCGCGTTCATGAGCAAGGCGGTCGCGAGCGCTCCGATCGTGCCGCCCACGCCGTGCACGCCGAAGGTGTCCAGCGCATCGTCGTACCCGAACTTCGGCTTGAGCACCGAGCAGGCCCAGTAGGAAATCGTTCCGGCCAGCAGGCCGATGAGCACGGCGGAGCCGCCCGAGACGAAGCCCGCGGCGTTGGTCACGGTGGCGAGGCCGGCGATCGCGCCGGAGCAAAGTCCGAGCACCGAGATCTTGCCGCGGTGCAGCTTCTCCACGGCCGCCCAAGCAATCGTGGCGGTGGCCGCGCCGAGGGTCGTGGTGAGGAAAGCCTGGATGGCGATGCCGTCGGCAGCGAGGGCGGAACCTGCGTTGAAACCGTACCAGCCGGCCCAGAGCAGGCCCGTGCCGACGACGCAAAGCACCATGCTGTGCGGGGTCATCGGGCGTTTGCCGAAGCCGGCGCGCGGGCCGACGAGGATGCAGAGGAGGAGGGCGGACCAGCCCGAGGTCATATGCACGACGATGCCGCCGGCGAAGTCGGCGGCCTTGAAGGCGGCGTCGTCGTTGGCGATGCCGGAGAAATCACCGGTGACGCCCCAGACCGCGTGCGCGACAGGGTAGTAGACGAGGATCGTCCAGAGGAAGGAGAAGAACATCACCGCGGAGAACTTCATCCGTTCGGCCACGGCGCCGATGATGAGGGCCGGCGTGATCGCCGCGAACATCGCTTGGAAGAGGGCGAAGGTGGCTCCCGAGATCCGGGACTCGTAGCCGCTCGACTCGGCGCCGAGTCCGAGGAAGCCGAAATGCTCTCCGCCGCCGAAGATGTGTCCGATGAAGCTGCCGGCGTAGCTTTTGCCGAAGACGAGGCTGTAGCCGAAGCCCCACCACATCAGGATGCCCATCGCGGTGAGGGCTAGGCATTGGGCGGCGATCGAGAGCACGTTCTTGCCGCGCACCAAGCCTCCATAGAAGAGGAAGAGGCCGGGGAGGCACATCATCAGGACGAGCGCGGAACTCACTAGGACCCAGACATTGTCACCGGTGGAAGGGGTAGGGGTGGCAGAAATAAGCATACTGCTTTTTATTAAGCAAAATTCGTGCCATAAAATAGTCAGGGCCGGCAACTCGCTTGCCTTCGAATGATTTCGGGGTATTTTAAATTTTAACCATGAAACAACTGCTTAAAGTTAAGCATACTGCCTTATTTTGTGCATTATTTTCCGCCCAACTTGCGGCAGCTGAGTCGGTTTCCGTTAAGAACTGGGTGCTCTCCGCGGATTACCAATATCGCGGCACCGATGCGGTCAGCCACTCCGGTGGCGTCGCCGGCGAGTTCGGCCGGTCCCGTATCGGCGCCGAGCTGATCTATCAGACGCCGGACCGTGCGGTCGACCTCGAGTGGTACAAGTACGCCAATCGTTTCGGCGGCGCGATCGCCGGCACGGACCGTTCCTATGGCGATACGACCGACGTCATGGTCACGGGTTTCCGTCAGTGGGATTGGAATCAGAAGTACGCCGTCCAGCTGATCTACGCCCTGGAGTTCGCGGCCGAAGAGGGCGTGAGCCTAGGCAGCGCGCATCGCTGGGGCTTGGGCGCCGCCACGCGCTGGCGCCCCGACGCCGAGACCGACGTCGCGTTGGGTGTCCTGCTGGAGGACCGCTTCGAGTCTTCCATCCTACCCATCCCTTACGTCAAGGCCGTCTGGCGCCCGTGCAAGTACGGCGAAGTCGAACTGCGCGCCACGGGTCTCCAGAACGGTATCATCGTCCGTGGCTTCCTGACCGAAGACCATGCGACCACGATCGACCTTACGGTCGCCTATGAGACCTTGAGTTTCGCGCTCACCGACGGCAGCTACGGATCGCGCGCGGTCGCGATCGGCGAAGTGCCGATCCGCTTCGGAGTGACGCAGTTCCTCGAGAAATCCGGCACCTGGTTCGTCCGCGGATCCGCCGAATGGGTCGCCTTTGCGCGCCACAG
>RFRI01000115.1 GCA_009924535.1 Verrucomicrobiota bacterium | reverse complement strand
ATACGATCCAAGACGGCCAGCACGGCGGTCGGGTCGTAATGACGCTGCCCCGGCAGGAGATCGACGCCGCCTGAACCGAGCAGACCCGCGCCCAGCGGGCTCCAAGCCAGCGGGGTCACCTTCTTCTCCTGACACTGGTCGAGGGTGCCGTCATGCAAGGCATACAGCTGCACGAGGCTGACCTCGACCTGGTTCGTGACCAGCGGGAACGAGAGCGCGTTCTGCAGGAGCGAGAACTGCGAGGGGCTGAAATTGCTCACGCCGAATTCGCGCACCTTGCCGGCGGCGCGGAGCTCGGTGAAGACGCCCGCGACCTCGGCGGCATCCATCAGGTAATCCGGACGGTGGAGATGCAGGAGGTCGATGGCCTCGACGCCGAGCTGCTTGAGCGACAGCTCGCACTGGGCGATGAGGTGGGCGCGGGAGAAATCATAACGGACCGGGGCGCCGACGGGGCGGTTCTTGAAACGGATGCCAGCCTTGGTCGCGATGGTCATCTTAGCCCGCAGGCCGGGGTTCTCCTTCAGGATCCGACCGAAGACGCGCTCGGCTTCGCCGTCGCAATAGATGTCGGCATGGTCGAAGAGCGTGTAACCCGCGTCGACCGCCGCGAAGATGGCCGCCTTGGCGGTCGCGTAGTCCGCCACCGCATCACCTTGGGTGGCGATCCGCCAGCAGCCATAGGCAAGGCGACTGGAGGTGAGCTGGCTTTGGCCAAGGAGGACGGTCTTCATGCAAGAGGTAGGAAGCAAAAGCCCCTGCCCTATCGCAAGCCTATCCCCAAGGTGGACAGCCCAAGGCCTGGCGGTAGGGTCACGGCATGGACTTCGCCCAATTGCTCCAACAAGGCACGGCCCACGCCTGGCTCTACATCCCCGTCGCCATCCTCCTCGGCGCCCTCCACGGACTCGAACCCGGCCACTCCAAGACCATGATGGCCGCCTTCATCATCGCCGTCCGCGGGACCGTCTGGCAGGCCGCCCTGCTTGGTTTCTGCGCCGCCCTCTCGCACACGCTCATCATCTGGATCCTCGCCGGGCTCGCGCTGAAGTACGGCTCCCACTGGAACGTCGAACAGACCGAGCCTTACTTCCTCCTCGTCAGCGGCCTCATCGTCATCGGCATGGCCGTCTGGACGATCATGCGCCTGCGCGAAGAGCACGGGCACCCTCACCACCATCACGGCGAAGGCGGCCACACCCACGACCCTCATCACGGACACGAGGACGAAGACGCGCACGCCCGCGCGCACGCGACGGATATTCAGAAGCGCTTCGCGAACCGCCAGGTCACCACGGGACAGATCGTGATCTTCGGCCTCACCGGCGGCCTCATGCCCTGCCCCGCCGCAGTCTCGATTCTCATCGTGTGTCTGCAGGTGAAGCAGTTCTCGCTCGGCTTCAGCATCGTCGCGGCCTTCAGTTTCGGCCTCGCGCTCACCATGATCTCCGTCGGCGTGCTTGCCTCGTGGGGCTTCAAGAAGCTCGCCGAGAAGTCCGGCTGGTTCAGCCGCGTCGCCCATCGAGCCCCTTACGTCTCCTCCTATCTCCTCATCGCCCTCGGCCTAGCCTTCGCCTTCCGCGGATTGGCGATGATGAAGTGACAAGGGTGACGGGTTAGTGACGAAGGTGACAGGCGTGCGTTCTTGGTGACAGGTCGTCGTCACGATGGCTGCGCATAATTCAGGTCGGTGACACTTGTGTCGATTACGGCGTAAGTGACCTTTCGGTGTATGACGAGGCTGACGCATTCCTGACGAGGTTCCGAAACTTGGCGGGGATATGGTCATCGCCCCCAACCATGAAAAACATCGCACGTTCGTTCCTCGTCGCCGCGGCTGCCGTCGTTTCGGTCAACGCTCAGCAGATTACCGGCCCTTCCAGCTCCAACTCCCCCTACGGCATCGTGACCGCCCCGGGCTGGACGGCCACCTCGATCATCACCACCGGTGACACGGCCGGCAACGGCTACCGCGCAGGTGGCGTTCCGGACGGTCTCGGCGTCTTCGACAACGGCAACGGCACCTTCACCATTCTTTCGAACCATGAACTCTGGGACTCCTGGGGCGTCAACCGTCCCTCCGGCGCCATGGGTGCCTACGTCTCGAAGTTGGTCATCAACAAGTCCGACTTCTCCGTCGTCTCCGGCAGCGACTTCCTGAGCAGCAACGCGAACCTTTTCCTCTATAACCGCAGCACCGCTGCTTGGAGCTCCGGCACCTCTTACGCCATGTGGCGCCTCTGCTCCGCGGACCTCGCCCCGGTTTCGGCCATGTACAACAGCGTCTCCGGCAAGGGCTACAACGGACAGATCTTCATGAACGGTGAAGAAGGCGCCGCCGCCAGTACCGCCAACAACCCCCTTGGTAGCCGCGGTTTCGCCTGGGTCGCCACCGGTACTGATGCCGGCAAGGTCTACGAACTCCCCCAGCTCGGCCGCTACGCGATCGAGAACCTCCTCGCCAACCCCTTCACCGGCGACAAGACCGTTGTCGCAGGCAATAACGACACCTCCCCCTACGGCCAGGTCTTCGTCTACATTGGCGACAAGAATAGCACGGGCACGACCGCCATCGAAAAGGCCGGCCTGACCAACGGACAGCTCTATGGCGTCAAGGTCACCAGCGCCACCGGCTATACTGGCGCGGTCACCGCGGAAGTGGCCACTGGCCTCGTCGGCACCTTCGTCCTCGCCAACACTGGCAACACCGCCGCCCTCACCGCCGCCGTCGGCGCCGCTTCGGGCAGCACGGCCGCGAACGCCATCACCGCCACCGGTCTCCAGACCGCTGCCACCGCCGCGGGCATCACTCAGTTCCTCCGCCCGGAAGATGGCGCCTGGCTCAACGCCAACAGCTACCTCTTCAATACCACCGGCTCTAAGCCCACCGGCTTCTCGAGCCAGCTCTCCGCCAAGGTCTACCGACTCGACTTCACGGGCGTGACCGTCTCCGGCGGCGTCGTCACCGGCGGCGATTTCACCACCGGCGGCAACATCTCCGTCCTCGTCGACAGCGCCAACATGCGCGGCAAGGACGGCGCGACCGCCTGGATGTTCGACAACATCGGCGTCGGCAAGGATGGCCTCGTCTACGTGAACGAAGACCCGGGCGCCAACGGCTACATCGCCAAGACCTGGATCATCGACCCCACCTTGTCCACGCAGGCCCTGCGCGAAGCCAACGCCGTGCAGGTACTCGAGGCCGATCGCACCCGCTTCCTCGGTTCCGCTAACACCACCGTCGTCTCCGGCGTCAGCGGCTCCAACACGGTCACCGTCGCCAGCACGGTCGGCCTGTCCGTCGGCCAGAAGGTCAGCGCCACCGGCATCACCGATGGCACCACCATCACCGCCATCAACTCGTCCACCGGCGTCGTCACCCTGAGCGCCAACCTCACCGCCGCGTCCTCCGGCCGCTTCTACGCCGGCACCGACTTCCGCTCGATCGACAAGGAGTTCACCGGCATCATCGACATCAGCGACGTGATGGGCGTCAACGGCACCACCGAGAAGTGGCTGCTCGTGGCGCTTCAGAACCATGCCATGGTGCCCTCCGGCACTGATACCTTCGGCTTGGTCGAAGGCGGCCAGTACATCGCGATGCACTACACCAACGCCGTCGCGACCCTGCCGGGCGGTGGCGCCACGCTGACGATGGCCGGCACGACGCTGACCTCCAACAACGCCACCATCACGAACTCCGTGGTGCTCAACAGCACCGGCGGCATCTTCGACATGACCGGCACGAACACGATCTCGGGCTCCATCGCGGGCACGGGTCAGCTCTGGAAGGTGGGTTCGGGCGAACTCATCCTCAGCGCCACGAACACCTACACCGGCAACACCAACGTCTCGAACGGCACCCTGACCATCAACGGCAGCGTCGCCTCGCCGGTCGTCAACATCTACAAGGGCGCCATCCTGAAGGGCAGCGGTCGCATCAACGGCAGCGTCAGCAACTTCGGCACGGTCGCCCCGGGCAACTCGCCGGGCATCCTGACGGTCGCCGGAGACTACACCGAGAACGGCGTGCTCGACATCGAGATCGGCGGTACCGCCGGCGCAGGCGTGAACCCGAACGGACACGACAAGCTGGTCGTCACCGGTACCTTCACGGCAGCCCCGGCGACGACGGCTCCGGCCGCCCCTGGCGCCACGCTGAAGATCACGAAGTTCAACAGCTTCGACCCGGTCCGCGGCCAGAACTTCCAGGTGATC
Organism: Verrucomicrobiota bacterium; assembly: GCA_009924535.1. Lineage (GTDB taxonomy): Bacteria > Verrucomicrobiota > Verrucomicrobiia > Opitutales > UBA953 > UBA953. Next base: position 1,181 of record RFRI01000115.1, on the reverse strand, counting down.
AGCGCCAGCGCTTTCACCGGCAGCTTCGCCACCCTCGACCGTAACACCCAGACGACGCAGGTCTTCTTCCAGCCGACCACGGGTTACGTCTACGGCACCGGCCTCACCGAAGCCCAGACGTTCGCGGCCTATGACGCGACGAACACGAATCGTCAGGCCATCGGCGCCGCCCTCTACGCCGACGGTCTCGTCAGCGGAACGATCATCGCCAACGGCGCCGGCTCCACCACCTCGACCGGCAAGGCCTACCTGGCCGCCAACGACCTCGGCAACGCGGTCGCCGGCGTGCTGATGGCCTCGGACGTCGGCCTGGCCCTGGACTCGCTCTCCCCTGAGGTCTACGGCACGTCGATGATCATGGCTTCCCGTAATTCGCTGACGCTGGCCCGCGCCCTGACCGGCGCCATCGCCACGCCCGAAGGCTGGAACATGCAGGTCGGCTACGACCAGCAGGAGGCCACGATGACCGCCTCCCCGTCCGGACAGAACGCCAAATACGACGTCAACGCGACCTACGTGATCGCCACGAAGGCCCTCTCGACGACCTCGCAGTTCTCGATGCTGATCTCGCAGAACGACGGTAACACGTCCGCTTCGGGCTTCAGCTCGAAGGGCTCGGGTCAGTCCTTGGGCGTCGGCTTCTCCTCCGACCTCGGCGCGACCCGCCTCGACCTCGCCCTCACCGGCGGGAAGTTCAAGAACAGCGGCGCGCGCAACGGCCAGGCCTTCGTCGACCAGAACCTCGAAGGCAGCTCGATGCTCGCCCGCCTGAGCTTCTCCAAGCTCGGCGCCTTCACCCCGTACGTCGGCCTCAACCGTACGTCGGCGAAGCTCGACGCCTTCAGCGAAACCGGCACGGGCGCCAACCTCAACGTGTCCGCCGCGTCGCAGTCGAGCACCAACGCCGAAGTGGGCCTTGGCTACTCGATGAAGCTGACCGACACGATGTCGATCTCGCTCAACGTCGCCTACGAACACAACCTGGCCAGCACCGGCAACTCGCTGACGGCGAACTTCGCCGACGCCGCTTCGCCCACGTCCTTCAACGTGGCGACCTACGGCGCCGACCAGAACGTCTTCCGCGGCGGCATCGGCTTCCAGGCCTCCCTGGGTACCGGCCGCTCCGCCGGCCTGAGCTACGACATGCACTCGGGCGTCGACATGAAGTCGGCCCACGAAGT
>RFRI01000114.1 GCA_009924535.1 Verrucomicrobiota bacterium | reverse complement strand
CTCGCGCATGGCGGCGCGGAGGTCTTCGCGCTTCATGACCTGGCGGGCCTTGATGCCGAAGCCGTTGGCGATCTTGACGAAGTCAGGGTAGAGGCCGCCCGGGTTGTCGGGAGAGCCGATGTTCTTGGCGTCGCCGAGGATCGTGTGGCCGCGGGAGCCGGCGTAGAAGCGGTCTTCCCACTGCACCACCATGCCCAGGTGCTGGTTGTTCAGGATGAGGATCTTCGCGTTGATCTTCTCGATCTTCATGCACGCGAGCTCCTGGATGTTCATCAGGAACGAGCCGTCGCCGTCGATGTCGATGACCTGGGTGTCCGGGTTGGCGACCTTGGCGCCGATGGCGGCCGGGAGGCCGAAGCCCATGGTGCCAGCGCCGAGCGAGCTGATGAAGCGGCGCGGTTCGTTGAAGCGGTAGTACTGCGGGGCCCACATCTGGTGCTGGCCGACGCCGGTGGAGATGATCGCCTTGCCCTTGGTCTCCTCGAAGAGGACTTCGATGGCTTCCTGCGGGAGGATGTGCTTCGTCTTGCGCTCGTAGCTGAACGGATACGGGTGCTCTTTCTTCCAGCCGTTGATGGTCTCGTACCACTTCTTCAGGTCAGGCTTCTTGAAGCCCTTCTTGGCGAGCGCGGTGAGGCGGCTGAGCGCGTGCTTGATGTCCGAGTGGATGCCGTACCAGTAGAGGGACTGCGGATGGTCGCAGGGGAAGGCGCCGAGGCCCATCAGCGTGGAAGCGACGGGGATGCCGGTGGCTTCGGCGAAGGCGCGGAGCTCCTTGTGGGCGTCGCCGGAAAGGATGCCGCCGCCGATGTAGATCGCGGGCTGCTTGGCGCCTTCGATGAGACGCAGGACCTGCTCCAGCTCGCTGTCGGCGCACTTCGGAGGCGTCGGCAGGCCGGGGATGGAGACGTCGTCCGGGTTCTTCGGGAAGACCGGGACCCACTCGTGCTGCTGGATGTCCTTCGGGATGTCGATCACCACGGGGCCCGGACGGCCGGTGGTGGCGATCTTGAAGGCCTTGTACATGATGCTCGGCAGCTCGTTGTAATCGAGGACGAGGAAGGAGTGCTTCACGATCGGCAGGGTCATGCCGTAGAAGTCGGTTTCCTGGAAGGCGGCGCGACCGATGAACTGCTGGTAGACCTGGCCGGTGATGCAGATCAGCGGGATGCTGTCCATGTGCGCGTCGGCGATCGCGGTGACGAGATTCGTCGCGCCGGGACCGGAGGTGGCCATGCACACGCCGGGCTTGCCGGTCGAGCGCGCGTAGCCGTGCGCCATGAAGGCGCCGCCCTGTTCGTGGCGGGGCAGGATGGTGCGGATCTTCTTGGAGCGGGTCAGGCCCTGGTGGAGCTCCATCGAGGCGCCGCCCGGGTAGGCGAAGATCGTGTCGACGCCGAGGTTCTCGAGGCATCGCACCATGACGTCGCAGCCGCGCATCTTGACGCCGGTCTTGGCCGAGACGGCCGAGGGGGCGGTGGCGGTGGACTTCTTGGCAGCGTTCTTTTTGGGCATGGTCTTAGGGGGCAGGTCGAGCCTGCAGGGAATGGGTTAGAAAAGGTAGCGGGCTAACGGGGGCAAGTGTGAATAAGTGGCGGTAAATAGGGCCGAAGAGGGCTAGGGCTGGGGCTAGGGCCAGGGCTAGGCAATAAATGCCTATTTTTAAGCAAAAAGCCCCTTGTAGCCCTCTTTTCCTCCCAGTCCCAGCCCTGGCCCTAGCCCTAGCCCTAGCCCTATTTCAGAGGTGCCTAATACAATTCAACCCCGCGACCTGGATCGGGCCATGGATCGCCCCCTGGAGGTAAGCATGGGCGATTGTGACGGCTTCGGAGAGGCTCTTGCCCTTGGCGAGCTGGGCGGTGATGGCCGCCGAAAGGGTGCAACCGCTTCCATGCGTGTCCACGTGGGGGGCGCGGCGGGCCTGGAAGACCTTGGTCTCGCCGGTCGGCCAAGCGAGGCAGTCGGTGAGGTCGTCGCCTTCGGCATGGCCGCCCTTGAGCAGGAACGGCACGCCATAGGCCTTGGCGAGCTCGAGCGCTTCATCGGTGCCACCAAGAGATTTCCGTCCGAGCAAGATCGTGGCTTCGTCGAGATTCGGGGTGACCAACGCGGCGAGCGGGATCAGCCGCGTGCGCACGGCGGCGATGGCATCCGGAGCGAGCAGGGTGGCGCCGCTCGAAGCGACCATGACGGGATCGACGACGGCAGGAATCCCCGACGACTGGATGAAGCCGGCGACGGCGAGGACGATCTCAGCGTTGAGCAGCATGCCGGTCTTGAGCGCCTTGGGATGGAAGTGGGCTGCGACCTGCGCGCACTGCTCCACGACAAACGCCGCAGGGCTCGCCTGGATGCCAGAGACGCCGTGCGGATTCTGTGCGGTGAGGCACGTGATAGCCGTCGTTCCGAACACTCCCTGAGAAGCAAAAGTGAGCAGATCCGCCTGGATGCCGGCGCCCGCTCCGCTGTCGGATCCGGCGATGCTGAGGGCGACGGGAAGCTCGCGGCTGGCGGAGGTTTGGGTCATGGGATAAAAAGCAACCGGGGCAGGCTGATTATATTGAGGGATTAATCCGAATATCCTCTTGTCGCAAGGACTTACCGGGACGATAAGTCAGCATAGTTAATTAGCAGTGAGCGTCCCTGAGTTTCAGTCATCCATCCGTCCTTCCGAAGATGCCATGCTCGGACTGGAACGTCTTATCGTCGGCCGCGAATGCAATGGTTTCGACCGTCTCCCGCCGGCCCGCAAGTCGCGCGCCTTCGCCGAACTGATCCACCTCGGCTACGCCTACGGCAAGGTCGAGGAGGTCGCCGGCCAGGACTTCCCGGAAGTCTCCCTCCAGCGCGTCAGCTCGCGCGGCCGCCGCTCCTTCCGTTCCGTGCGCAGCGCCAAGAAGGGGAATGGCATCACGATTCTCTGGGTCTTCGTCGCGCTCGCCGCGGCGCTCTTTGGTTGCCTGTTCCTGATGACGAAGTTGACGGGCAACTGAGCCGGCCGGTCTCGCGGTCTTGGCCGGCCGCGGCCGAGCAGGGATGCTCGGCCCTACCCACATTTGCCTAGGCACAAAAAAGGGGCGCACCTCGCGGTGCGCCCCTTTGCTTGGTCCTGACTGGCAGGCTTACTTCTTGGCGGCGCGCTTCTCTTCGATCGCGGCCTGGGCAGCGGCGAGGCGGGCGACCGGCACGCGGTAAGGCGAGCAGGAGACGTAGTTCAGGCCCACGCGGTGGCAGAACTTGACGGACTCGGGTTCGCCGCCGTGTTCGCCGCAGATGCCGAGCTTGATGTCGGGGCGGGTCTTGCGACCTTTCTCGATGGCGATCTGGACGAGCTGGCCGACGCCGGTCTGGTCGAGCGTGGCGAACGGGTTCTTCTTGAAGATCTCGTTCTCGGTGTAGGCGCCGAGGAAGTTGCCCATGTCGTCGCGGCTGACGCCGAGAGCGGTCTGGGTGAGGTCGTTCGTTCCGAAGCTGAAGAACTCGGCGGTGTGCGCGATCTCGTCGGCGGTGAGGGCGCCGCGAGGCACTTCGATCATCGTGCCCACGGAGTAGGCGATCTTGACCTTCTGTTCCTTCTGCACTTCGGCGGCGACGCGGTGGATGACTTCGACCTGGAGGTCGAGCTCACGCTTGAAGCCGACGAGGGGCACCATGACTTCGGGCTTCACTTTGATGCCCTTCTTTTGGACCGCGGCAGCGGCTTCGAAGATAGCGCGAGCCTGGGTCTCGGTGATTTCCGGGTAGGCGATGCCGAGGCGGCAACCGCGGTGACCGAGCATCGGGTTGAACTCGTGCAGGGCGGCGACGCGGGCGATGACTTTCTCCGTCTTGATGCCGAGCTTCTTCGCGAGGGCGGCCTGGGACTTTTCGTCGTGCGGCACGAACTCGTGGAGGGGCGGGTCGAGGAGGCGGATCGTGGCGGGCAGGCCGTTGAGGGCCTTGAAGATGCCGGTGAAGTCCGCGCGCTGGTAAGGCAGGATCTTCGCGAGGGCCTTCTTGCGGCCTTCGACGGTGTCAGCGAGGATCATCTCGCGGACGGCGTCGATGCGGTCGCCTTCGAAGAACATGTGCTCGGTGCGGGTGAGGCCGATGCCCTGGGCGCCGAACGCGAGGGCCTGGGCGGTCTGCTCAGGATTATCCGCGTTGGTGCGGACCTGCAGGCGGGTGGCCTGCGAGCACCACTTCATCAGCTGGACGTAGTTCTTGTACTTCTCGGTCTTCTGCGCGGCCTTGTCGTTGTTGAGCAGGCCGGAGACGATTTCCGAAGGAGCGGTCTTGATCTGACCGGCGTAGACCGTGCCAGCGGTGCCGTCGATGGAGAGGAAGTCGCCTTCCTTGAAGGTGTGACCAGCGATGGTCGTCGTCTTCTTATCGTAGTCGATGGAGACGGCGGCGGCACCGCAGACGCAGACCTTGCCCATCTGGCGGGCGACGAGGGCGGCGTGCGAGGACACACCACCGCGAGCGGTGAGGATGCCTTCGGCGGCGATCATGCCACGGAGATCTTCCGGGGAGGTCTCGACGCGGACGAGGAGGACCTTCTCGCCCTTCTCGGCGGCGATGACGGCGCGCTCGGCGTTGAAGTAGATCTTGCCGGTGGCGGCGCCAGGGCCGGCCGGGAGACCGGTGGCGATAGCCTTGGCCTTCTTGACTTCAGCGAGGTCGAAGATCGGGGCCAGCAGCTGTTCGAGCTGGTCGGCCGGGTTGCGCATGATGGCGGTTTCCCAGTCGATGAGCTTTTCCTTCACCATGTCGGCGGCGAACTTCAGCGCGGCGGCGGCGGTGCGCTTGCCGTTACGCGTCTGGAGCATGTACAGCTTGCCTTCCTGGACGGTGAACTCGATGTCCTGGACGTCCTTGAAGTGCTTCTCGAGGGTCTGGCGGACCTTCATGAGCTGGGCGTAGCTCTCGGGCATCACGGCCTTGAGCTTGCTGACCGGCTCGGGGGTGCGCACGCCGGCGACGACGTCTTCGCCCTGGGCGTTGATGAGGAATTCGCCGTAGAACTCGTCCACGCCGTTGGCGGGGTTACGGGTGAAGGCGACGCCGGAGCCGGACTTGTCGCCGGTGTTGCCGAACACCATGGCCTGGACGTTGACGGCGGTGCCCCACTCGGCGGGGATGTTGTACTTGCGGCGATAGACGATCGCGCGGTCGTTCATCCAGGAAGAGAACACGGCGCCGGCGGCGCCACGCAGCTGTTCCCACGGGTCGTTCGGGAAGACGCGGCCGGTGCGCTCCTTGACGAGGGCCTTGAAGCGCTTGACGAGCTCCTGCTGGTCGGCGGCGGTGAGGGCGGAGTCTTCGACGTCGCCGTCGTACTTCTCGTGCTTGAATTCTTCGATGACCGTCTCGAACGGCTCATGGTCTTCGCCTTCGCGCTTCTGCACGCCGAGGACGACGTCGCCGTACATCTGG